>JBFHGY010000258.1:0-5190 GCA_041582905.1 Crocinitomicaceae bacterium
AAGGAAATCGGTGAAATTCTCGATGTAACAGAGAACAATGCCAAAGTAAAAACCTTCAGAGCGTTGGAGCGACTGAAAAAACAATTTTTGAAATAGTAAAAAAATGGAAAGAACTAACACCACTTTGGACCGTGAACCGATGACTTCCGAGGCGATCCGACAGAGGCAAAATTTCGATTACGTGTTGAAACAAGCTGCTGCTGCGAAAGTCCCAATTTGGAAGTCCATCTGGTTCTACGGACCAGTTGGAATCGCAATGGTAACCATGGTCGTATCGGCCGTCAGAATGAACCCTAAAAATGAATTGAATGATAACAATATTACTTTAGCTGAAAATGATGTAACAGGTCGGACAGGCTCCACACAATTAGGAGAACTCGCCGAAATCATGGATGAAGAATCCAAAGAAATCGAGAACATTAAAGAGTTCGAAAAAAAGTACTCTGCAAAAAATGCTGTAGAAGGATCGATTCCTAGCGTAAAGCAACAATCAACAAATAACGAAAAAGCAACAACCGTTGTAAACGAAACCGTAACGTTCGAGAACAATACTGAATTGAAACCAGAAGTATTATCCGAAGAAAAAACTGCGACCAACGAACGTCAGGTCGAATCGAACAAGGTGGAAGAGAAGAAGGTAGTTGCACCCATTGTTGAGTCGAAGCCGGAAACGGTAAAAACAATGCCGAACGTAGCTGGAGTTTTCAATGGAAGAGTGTCGTTGTACGAGATGTGCTCAACGGGAATTGCGTGTAATAATGGTTACGAAGTAGTTTCCTACGATATCCAATACGATAACGGAAGAGGAACAACTGTCGATCGTGTTTCAGGAAGTGCTTTTCCAGAATATATCTGTAATAGCTTGAGACGCTATAATCTTGGAAGCCCCGTGTTTATTACGCGTATCATCGCTATGAACGAAAAAGGCCAGACAAAACAGCTACTTTCTATGCAGATAGAGCCAACCTTCTAAGATTGAATACGTTTAATCGGTAGACGAACATATATCTTCGTTAACAGGATGGTTTTAATAAAATGTCTTGCACATGTTTGGTACTTACTTGAAACATTCCTACTTTCGTGATTGATATATACTAGAATAATCGTATTAAAACGAAACGATGAAATTATTAACAAGCCTGGTACTACTCTTATCAACAGGATTAACGTATGCCCAGCACACGAATTTCAATTCTCAACGTAACTGGTCGTTGAACAAAAAAGAAATTATGTTTGGTGGTGGTGCCACTCAATTCCTTGGAGATTTGGGAGGACGAGATCAAGTAGGTAAAGATTATAGTTTAGCTGATTTGGATCTTCCTTCTACAAGTTGGAATGGAATGGTTGGATACCGTTTTCGTTTCCACCCATATTGGGCAACATCTAGCGTGCTCAACGTGGGAATGATCAGAGGAAATGATGCATTGACAAACGAGGTTATCCGCGAATCTAGAAACTTACACTTCCGATCTCTTGTTGTAGAATTTGAACAACGAATTGAATGTATCATTTTAGCGAATGAGAAATTTGGTGCTCGATACAGAATCCCAGGAATGAAAGGATTCAAAAACCATAACGAACAAGTGTATTTGTTTACGGGAGCTGGAGTGAGCTACTTCAACCCGAAAGCGATGTATAACGGTTCTTGGACAGCACTTCGCCCTCTTAGAACTGAAGGTCAAGGATTGGCCGAAGGTCCAGACGAATACCTTCCTGTAACAGTAACTGTTCCTTTCGGAATTGGAATGCGTATGGGAATCGGTCGTATGTGGCGTATCGGAATCGAAGCGACTTACGTAAAAACATTCTCTGATTACATTGATGATGTAAGTGGTACTTACTACGATCCAAATGCATTGGCATCACAAGTGAGTCCAACAGCAGCATATTTGTCGAATCCAGCAGTAGAAAATGCTACATGGTTCGCGGCAGGACAGCAACGTGGGGATAAGCAAAAAGATGCTTATTTCTATTTGAACTTGGTGTTCGCAAGAAACATTACATATAAAGATTACGCGAAAGCAAGAAGAGCTCCACGTTGGAAAGGACGTTACAAGTTCTAATTGTTAATATGTTTTGAAATTTATTGATGGGGCAGCTTCGGTTGCCCCATTTTCGTTTTTTACCTTTGCCAAAACTCCATTGGTATGTTCAAACTTATTCGTTCCTTTCTCTTTCTTTTTGATCCAGAAAAAGTGCATTACGCAACCATGAAAATGATTCGTGTAACACTCAAGATCCCTGGAATGAAACCACTCTGGAAGAAGATGTATTCTGTAGATCATCCTTCCTTGAAACGCGAGTTGTTCGGATTAACATTCGACAATCCTGTTGGACTGGCGGCTGGCTTCGACAAGAATGCTAGTATGTATAATGACTTGGCGTATTGCGGATTTGGATTTATTGAAATCGGAACGGTGACACCAGTTGGACAAGATGGAAATCCAAAACCTCGTTTGTTTCGCTTAAAAGAAGATAGTGCAATTATCAATCGAATGGGGTTTAATAATGCGGGTGTCGATGCAGCAGTCGAGCAATTGAAGCAGCGAAAGACGGATTTGATTATTGGAGGAAACATTGGAAAGAATAAAGTAACTCCCAATGAAGAAGCAACAAGTGACTACGTAAAATCCTTTGAAAAATTATTTCCGTATGTCGATTACTTTGTGGTAAACGTATCTTCTCCAAATACACCCAATTTACGATCGCTTCAAGAAAAGGAACCTTTGACGGAATTGTTACGCACATTACAAGAACTCAATGCGAAAAAGGATCAACGCAAACCGATTCTGTTGAAAATTGCTCCAGATTTAACAGATGAGCAATTAGATGATATCATCGAAATTGTGAATGATGTCAAGTTGGATGGTGTGATCGCTACGAATACAACGATCAGCCGCGAAGGACTGAAAACAGATAAGAGTCGAGTAGAGGAAATTGGTGCAGGTGGTTTATCCGGAAAACCTGTAAAAACGAGATCAACAGAGGTTATTCGTTATCTCGCAACAAAATCGAACAAATCATTCCCAATTATTGGAGTAGGAGGAATTCATTCAGCAGAAGATGCATTAGAGAAATTGGATGCAGGGGCAGATTTACTCCAAGTGTACACTGGATTCATTTACGAAGGTCCACGACTCTTAAAACGAATCAACAAGGCTATTCTCGCTCGTGGGTAATTCACGAATAAAGACTATTTTTAACTATGGAAAAAGTGAAACTGATTGAATGTCCACGCGACGCCATGCAAGGACTTCATGATTTTATACCAACAGAACAAAAAATAGGCTACATTAATTCGGTGCTGGCTTGCGGATTCGATACTGTGGATTTCGGAAGCTTCGTTTCTCCAAAGGCCATTCCTCAAATGCGCGATACGGCTCAGGTTCTGGATGGATTGAACGATTCAGAGAGTAAATTACTGGCAATTGTAGCCAACGAACGCGGAGCCAATGACGCTTCTGCTTTTGAACGAATCAGTTATCTCGGATATCCGTTTTCGGTATCGGAGGAATTCCAAAAGAGAAATACGAACGCAACAATTGATGAGTCCTTCGAACGTGTAGAGCGCATTCAAGAAATTGCTACGAAAAATAACAAGGAATTGGTACTGTATCTTTCCATGGGATTTGGAAATCCTTACGGAGAAGAATGGCATCCAGACATCGTTACGGCTTGGTGTGAGAAGCTGTACACGAAATTAGATGTGAGGATTCAGGCACTTTCCGACACAATTGGTGCTGGAACTCCTGAAATCGTTTCTTCCTTGTTCGAAACCTTGATTCCGAGTTTAACGGATGTGTCGTTTGGTGCGCACCTTCATACAATTCCTGAAAATGCGAAAAATTTAGTTGAAGCGGCGTACACTGCAGGTTGTCGTAGATTCGATGGAGCAATCAAAGGGTTTGGCGGTTGTCCAATGGCAAAAGATGATTTAACAGGGAATATGCCGACAGAGCGCATGCTTGAATGGTTCGATGAGAATAAGATTGAAACAGGAATAAACGCGGATCGCTTCAATGAATCGATGATGGAAGCGCTCAAAGTATTTCCGTAACTTTCAGACTTTGTTGAATTATAGGTGTGAAAATCATCCTGTAAAGAAATTGAACCGCATATCTTAAACATGAAGAAAGTAAGCAAATATAGTCTCCCTTTTATAGTTCTACTGGGAATCTTCGGACTTGCATCTTGTGCGAGCGTAGAGGAAGATAACCCCAAAAAGACGACGGAAGAAGTGTATTTTGAGGGAGTCGTAACGACATTTGAAGGAGAGGAATTCAAGAGTACAACTGAGCAAGACTTATTGAAAGAATTGGGAGTCTGTGAATTTATCTCAAGCGATTCGACCTATTATGCAACGTGTTCTCCTGAAAACTTCAAAATTTCCGCGTATAAAAATGAGGGGAACTTAAGAGATGCATTCATTTTGGAGATGAAGGCAGGAATTTTCCCAAAAAATGCTGAAGCTCCACTTCCTCCGGTGCGTCATGTTATTATCTTCGAAAGAGAAGGCGGTGAATTGGTAAAAGTGGGAGGATTCCGAGGGAATTTAATTGGAATGCGTCCGAATAAGCAGTCGGGAGCGAAAGATTTATTACTTGCGTTGTACGACACGGATGATGAAACGCTTTTCCACTGTGTGTTTAAGTGGAATGGGGCCAAATATGAATTTCACTCGATTGAACGAATGGATTATGGCGATGGTTTCCGAACCATCAAAGGCGAGGATAAGATGGAGATCACACAGCAGATTTACCAACAATTACGTGATAAATCCCTTATTTTCTAGTGAAAAAGCTCATTTTTCTATTGTTGGTACTCACTAGCTGTACGGCAGGCGTAGAGCTGAAAGAAGTGGAATACGATTACCTTCTCAATGACGGGAATAGTAAGGTGTGGATGATCGATCAAATGATTGTGAAGAACAGTAACATTGCTTCTCAATTCGATACGGAAAAAGAATTATTGATCTTTTACCAGTCCGGGAAGTGCCAATATATTCCCGTAAAGCAATTGGGCCATCAAAATGGAAAAGTGGGGAATTATGTATTGTTCTCAAAAGAGAAGGAATTGAAACTCTACTTCAAAAAGAAAGTGTGGCATTTTGAAATGAAAGAGATCACAGAAGATTCAATTTCATTGGTGCCAACTGAAGATTCCGAGGAGCAATTTACACTGAAATTAGTC
>JBFHGY010000259.1:0-5182 GCA_041582905.1 Crocinitomicaceae bacterium
CTCAAAGCGAAAGTCAATTACAAAAACGAAATTCTTAGTGGACTAACCGTTGCGTTGGCCTTGGTTCCTGAGGCAATTGCCTTTGCCATGATTGCAGGGCTTTCTCCACTCACAGGATTATACGCTGCATTCTCTATCGGATTGATTACATCCATTTTAGGAGGTCGACCAGGAATGATTTCTGGAGCTACTGGAGCTGTGGCGGTGATTTATGTTGGAATGATCGCTGTATTGAAAAAGACCATGCCTGACATCAGTGTTGATGAAATCACGCAGTACATCTTCGCAACCGTCATTTTAGCTGGAATTCTTCAGATTCTTGCAGGACTGCTCCGACTCGGGAAGTTCATTCGATTGGTACCTCACCCTGTAATGTTCGGATTCGTGAATGGACTGGCCATTGTCATTTTCATGGCACAAATTGATTCGTTCAAAGAACCCGTGAAAGATTACTACGGACAAGACAAAATTGAGACAACTTCTACTGTGAAAGCTTACGATTTGAATCCGACCAAAACATATTTCACAGATAGCGAAACAGGATTAATTGCTTACAATTTCCGCGACAATCAAATCTCAAATATCGAATCTGGAGAGGTAGAATATGAAGTGCATAACGGACAAGTATTCGACGTTGAAACAAAAAAAGTGAAGTTTAATTTCAACGATGGAGACCTCTACGAAGTAGAACAAAAAGGCCGTATCTTAGAATACTTAGACCAAAATCAACTTCTATTGATGATCGGATTGGTGTTACTTACTATGCTGATCATTTGGGGATTACCAAAACTGACGAAGGTCTTCCCATCCTCACTAGCAGCCATTTTGGTCGTTTCAGCTATCGTTATCGGGTTCGGAATTGAGACAAAAACCGTGGGAGACATCGCTTCAATCAACGGAGGATTCCCGCCATTTAACATTCCTTCCATTCCTTTCACATGGGATACACTCGTATTGATTTTCCCTTACGCTTTAATTGTTGCTGGAGTTGGATTGATTGAAAGTTTATTGACGCTCAACTTAATTGATGAAATCACCCAAACACGTGGTCGTGGAAACAAGGAATGTGTCGCACAAGGGACAGCGAACATCGTGACTGGATTCTTCTCTGGAATGGGAGGTTGCGCCATGATTGGTCAAAGTTTGATCAACATTTCTTCGGGAGCACGCGCTCGCTTGTCAGGAATCATTGCTGCAGTTGGACTGTTGATTTTCATCATGTACGGAGCACCAATTATCGAGAAGCTACCGATGGCAGCACTTACGGGAGTAATGGTAATGGTTTCCATTGGAACATTTGAATGGGCATCTTTGAAAGTGTTCGGAAAAATGCCCATGACAGATGTGATTGTCATGGTCGTAGTAACTTTGGTGACTGTATTCCTTCACAATCTAGCCCTAGCCGTATTGATTGGTGTGATTATCTCTGCTCTGAAATTCGCATGGGAAAACGCAAAACGCATTCGTGCTCGTAAACACACTGACGAAAACGGTGTGAAGCACTATGAAATCTACGGTCCTCTTTTCTTCGGATCTATCTCAGTCTTCAATAATAAATTTGACGTTCAAAACGATCCTGAAGAAGTCATTATTGACTTTTCAGAAAGTACAATCGTGGACATGTCGGCCATTGAAGCGCTCAATCAATTAACAGAGCGTTATCAAAAAGCAGGTAAAACCATTCACCTGCGTCACTTAAGTCCTGATTGTCAGAAACTTCTAAAGAACGCTGATAAGATCATTGAAATCAATGTGAAGGAAGATCCTACGTATCACGTGGTTTCCGATTCGATATAAGAATCGATCGCCTCGCTTTCTGATCTTCCGATGTTCGGACTATCGGATAATCGAAAAATCCACCGAACATGGCATTTCGCCGATCATCATTCTTTTGATTCACGACTTTTCCTTTTCTCTACTTTTACACTGGATTCAAAAATGTTGATCATGAAATACCTAAGTACGCTCGTACTATTCCTGATGTTTAGCGTATCCTACGCGCAGACGTATACCGTGAGCGGAACAATGAAAGACTCAACCAACGGAGAAGATTTATTCGGAGGTTCTGTCATTGTAAAAGAGCTTTCCAATGTTGGAGCGAGAGCTAATTCCTATGGTTTCTATTCGTTAACCCTCGAAAAAGGTAGCTACACGTTGATGTACCGATCCGCAGGATTCGAAACCAAAGAAATCAAAATTGACTTGACGGAAAACATGACGCTCAATGTCGAATTATCCCTACCGAAAGACGTTCAGGAAATGGAAGACGTAGTGGTAACAGGTGTCAAAGAAAATGAAAACATTACCTCATCAGGGATGAATGTCACCAAGTTTGATCCAAAAGACATCGAAACTATTCCTGTCATCTTCGGTGAAAAGGACATCATGAAAACCTTGCAACTCACTCCGGGAGTAAAAACCGCAGGAGAAGGAAACTCTGGTTTCTTCGTTCGCGGAGGTGGAGCGGATCAAAACCTCGTATTGCTCGACGAAGCAGTTGTGTACAATGCCTCTCACCTATTAGGGTTCTTCTCTGTATTCAACTCGGATGCAGTAAAAGACGTATCACTCTACAAGTCGGGGATTCCAGCAGAATACGGAGGACGTGCTTCATCGGTGATGGACGTTAAAATGAAAGATGGAAACAACAAAAACTTCGGACTTTCTGGAGGTATTGGATTGATTTCTTCGCGATTGGCTGTTGAAGGTCCAATTGTAAAAGATAAAGGATCGTTTATCGTTTCGGGAAGAAGAAGCTATTTGGATGTCTTCCTAGGACTCTCACGCGATGAAAACATTCGTAACACGAAATTGTACTTCTACGATTTAAATGCGAAAGCGAATTACAAACTTTCAGACAAAGACCGAATCTTTGTTTCTGGTTACTTCGGTAGAGATAACTTTAGTTTCGGAGATCAATTCGGATTCGATTGGGGAAATGCTACTGGAACAGTTCGATATAACCGAATCATCAGTGATAAACTCTTCTCGAATACCTCTGTTGTCTTCAGTAATTTTAATTATCGTTTCACAATCGGATCGGGTGATGAAGCCTTTGGAGTGAATTCTTCCATTCAAGATTGGAACGTAAAGCAAGATTTTTCTCTCTTCGCGAATCAAAACAACACGCTTAAATTTGGTTTCAACGCGATGCACCACACATTTATGCCAGGAGCATTGACAGGAGGAAACGAATCATTCAATGAAATTGTATTGGACAGTCGTTATGGACTTGAGTTTGGCGCGTACGTTCAAAACGAACAAAAAATCGGACCGCGCATCAACTTGATGTACGGACTTCGCTACTCAGGTTTTGATCTCGTTGGAGGTACAAAATTTGAATACGACAACAATGGTGATTTGCTTTCGCTAGACTCAACACTTGGAAGATGGGAAAGTATTCAATACCACCAAGGTTTGGAGCCGCGTTTCTCGATGAGCTACGTGATTTCTGAAAGCAACTCGATCAAAGTGGGATACAACCGAAATTTCCAGTATCTCCACCAACTTTCGAACTCTACAACGAGTAGTCCAACCGATGTTTGGGTACCCAGTTCGAATAACATCAAGCCGCAAATTGGCGATCAAGTTGCCCTTGGATACTACCAAAACCTTAGCAAGAACAAATACCGCATCTCCACAGAAATTTACTACAAAACGCTTCAAAATCAAATTGATTACCGAAATGGAGCGAACCTCATCTTGAACGACCAAGTAGAAGGGGAATTGGTGTACGGAAAAGGTCGAGCGTATGGATTGGAACTCCTATTGGAGAAAAAGAAAGGGAAATTTAAAGGCTGGATCAGCTACACGCTCTCCCGTTCATTGCGACAATTTGATGATATCAACGATGGAAAAGAATTCTCGGCACGACAAGACCGAATTCATGATCTTTCAGTTGTCTTAATGTACGACCTCACCGACAACCTAGCAATCGCAGGAACCTTCGTTTATTATACGGGAGACGCCGTTACTTTCCCTTCAGGAAAATATGAAATCGGTGGAAATGTTGTTCCTTTATATACAGAGCGAAACGGATACCGTATGCCAAATTACCATAGAGCTGATCTCGGATTGACATGGTATCTTCAAGACAAAAAACGATTCGAGCACAACTTGAATTTCTCAGTATACAACTTGTATGCACGGGAAAATGCATTTACCATTTCTTTCCAGGAAAATGAAGAAACAGGAGAAACAGAAGCCGTTCAAACAGCACTTTTCAAAATTGTTCCTTCCATTACCTACAACTTTAAAATTAAATAAGATGAAATACGCAGCACTTATTTTGGGAATCATCGCTTTGGCATCGTGTACGAAAGTGATCGACGTAGACCTCAATGAAGCGAATCCTGTGACCGTAATCGAAGCGAATTACACCGCAGAAGATAGTACCGTTCGCGTGTCAGTCACAGAAACGTCCAATTTCTTCTCAAACGAAGCAGAACCAACGATTGATGACGCAGTGGTAACCATTACGGATCAAAACGGAGTTAGTCAACAAGTTCCATTCGTGGCAAATGGGCAATACGTTTTGACGAATTACATCCCTCAGTTTGGAACAACATACACCATGACTGTTCTTGCGAATGGCGTAACGTATACTGCGACATGTCAATTAAAAGACATGATTCCACAAAACGGAATTATATACGAATATTTGGAGCCAGGACCATTTTCAGGTGACGGAGGTTATTTAGTGGCTTTGAGCTACCAAGATCCTGCACCAGAAGGAGATTACACTTCTGCCTATGTAACTAAGAATGATACGCTTTACAAAGAGTTAGGAGACATTACACTCAATAATGACGAGTTCACGAATGGAAACCTTCTTCTTCGTCCGATTTTTGTTGATTTATTCGAAATTGGTGACACCATTGAAATTGAATTGCGTACCATCGACAAGAAAATCTTTGATTACTACAACGAATTGATTTCCTTAACTGATCCCAATAGCGCTGCCCCAGCCAATCCAACTTACCAATGGGAGAATAGAGCTTTAGGGTATTTTTCGGCATATCCATCCAGTCGACAAACAACCGTAATTCAGTAAAAAAGTATGTCAGATTCTCAAAAGGAAAAAGAACTCGAACAACAGCCCAACAATCCTTTGCATGGCGTAAAATTGAAAGACATGCTCGAACTGTTGGTAGAAGTCTACGGTTGGGAAGAAATGGGACAA
>JBFHGY010000260.1:0-5181 GCA_041582905.1 Crocinitomicaceae bacterium
GCTGAAGAATTGGGAAGAATCATTGTAAAACAAGATGATTACCTTCCTGTGAAACTAGAAGATGTTGCTACGGTAGCATTCGGAAATGGAGATACAACGTCTTATGCACGTGAATTCCGTGAGCCTGTTGTGATGCTCGATGTAAAAAAGCAAGGTGGTAAAAACTTGTTAGAAGCATCTGACAAAATCACGCAGATTGTCGAAGAAGCGAAAAAAGACGGAACAATTCCCGCAAGTGTTACTATTTCACGTACCAACGATCAATCGAACAATACGCGAGACATGGTATCCAACCTGTTGAACTCGATTATTTTCGGAATCATCTTAGTAGTTGGAGTACTTCTCTTCTTCCTTGGATTGAGAAACGCCTTATTCGTGGGAGTTGCCATTCCACTTTCTATGTTGATGTCTTTCTTCATATTGAATACGATGGGCGTTACCTTGAACGTAATGGTACTCTTCTCGCTTGTACTGGCACTCGGAATGTTGGTAGATAACGGTATTGTGACCGTTGAGAACATTTACCGACACATGGCAGAAGGGAAACCTCCCGTAAAAGCAGTTATCGCCGGTGTTGGTGAGATCGCCATGCCAATTATTGCCTCTACAGCAACTACCCTCGCAGCCTTCGTTCCATTGGCGTTGTGGCCTGGAATCATGGGAGAGTTCATGAAGTACTTGCCGATTACCTTGATTATCGTTTTGGGATCTTCTCTCTTCGTAGCCTTGGTGATCAACCCTGTGTTGGCAGCAGTTTACATGCGTGTTACCGATGACAAACCTAACCGAAAGAGAATCATTCGAAATTCGTCGATTGTTATCGGAATCGGAATCATTTTTGCCATTATGGGCGTACTTACCTTCGGTAACTTATTAATCGTATTCGGATTACTCGGATTGCTCAACTTGTTTGTACTATACCCAGGAACATTGCGCTTCCAAAATGGATTCCTTCCACGATTGGATCGATTCTATGAGCGATTCTTAAAGTTTGCCTTGAATGGAAGACGTCCATTGTGGTTCTTGCTTGGAACATTCGGATTGTTGATTTTCTCATTCGTTTTGATGGGACTCGTTCCACCGAAAATCGACTTCTTCCCTGTGAATGAGCCGAACTACGTGAACATCTTTATCTCTCATCCAATTGGAACAGATATCACAGTAACCAATGAGACAACCGAGGAAGTAGAAGATAAAGTAATGACGATTTTGGATGAATACATGCAGGACACTCTGCTTCCACAAGATCGTCGATTGGTTCAATCGGTTATTGCTCAAGTCGGAGAAGGAACAAGTGATCCCGCTCAAGGAGTCACGATGGGAAATACGCCACACAAAGCGCGTGTCACCGTCAATTTCATTGAATCTCAGCACCGTAAAGGTGTGAGTACGATCGACATTCTGAAGAAAATTCAATCTGGATTAAAAGGAGAGTTTACCGCTGATATTGAAATTACGGCAGCCAAAGATGAGGCAGGACCTCCACAAGGATCTCCGATTAGTATCGATGTAACAGGAAAAGGTGAGTACCGCGAATTGATTTTCAAAGCGCAGGAAATCATGAAATACCTGGAAAGCAAGAATGTAGAAGGAGTGGAACAGCTGAAGCTCAATGTGGAAGCCAACCGTCCTGAAATTCCGATTACGGTAGATCGTGACCAGGTTCGTAAGTTGAATGCGTCGACGATGCAAGTCGGAATGGCGATTCGAAAAGCCCTTCTTGGACAAGATGTGACTACCTACACCAAAGGTGAAGAGTCGTACGATATCGTTGTGAAATTCAATAAGTCGAACCGTGAGAGTTTAGACGCCTTGTTGGATCAGCGTATGATTTTCAGAAACAACAAAGGACAACTCTTGAACATCCCGATTCGCTCCGTTATTCAAACTGCGGATGAATCAGCTTCGTATACCGCAGTTGTTCGTAAGGATCAGGTGCCACTTGTTCAGATTACCTCCAACGTAAATGAAGGATTCAACCCTACAGAAGTGGTCGATTCTCTTCGTGCGAAAATGGAAATTCTGGAAGAGAAAGGTGGAATTGGTGAAGGATTCAATTATAAGTTCTCGGGACAAATGGAAGAACAAGCCAAAGAAATGGCCTTCCTGACCAAAGCCTTAGCAATTGCCGTCTTCCTTATCCTATTGATTATCGTTGCGCAGTTCAACTCATACTCGATGCCTTCGATTATTATGATTACGGTTGTACTTTCGCTGATTGGTGTACTTCTCGGACTGGTTATTTCACGACAGAACTTTGTCATCATGATGACGATGATTGGTATCATCTCGCTTGCAGGAGTGGTGGTGAATAACGCGATCGTTTTGATTGACTACACCAATTTAATTAGAAAGCGTAGACGTGAAGAGCTTGGATTGGGTGAATACGATATTTTGCCTTACCCAGAAATTGTGAAAGCTGCAGTTGAGGGAGGGAAAACACGTTTACGTCCTGTATTGTTGACGGCCATCACCACCATTCTCGGTTTGATCCCGTTAGCGATCGGATTCAACATTGACTTCTTTAGTCTTCTTTCATCGTATGACCCTAAAATCTACTTTGGAGGAGATAACAACATGTTCTTTGCTCCGATGTCGTGGGCAATTATTTATGGACTTACATTCGCAACGTTCCTTACACTGGTTATCATTCCAGCCTTATATCTTTTGATGCACCGCTTGAAGGTCTGGTTGTATAAGATCACAAATACGAAAATGCGAAGTAATATATAGTAGTAGTTAATTGTTTTACTAGTTACAAGGGGAAGGTGCCAGTCATCTTCCCCTTTTTCGTGTAGAAAGCCAGAAAGACGATTCATTTTCCTTTACTCACAATTGTTTGTTTCCAGACTGTTAAAAACAAATAACGAGAATATGACGAATGCGTTTCGCAAGAATTTAAAGTGTTAGCTAGCAAATCAAGCATGGCGTAAACGCGTCAATTCTTACCATGATCATTTATTACCTAGGAAGATATTTCTCCTAAATTTTAACAAAATGCAATAAAACAAGCTGTTAAATGGCAAGATTGAGAAATATCTCTTTGTAACAATTATTACATAAAGCGTTAAATTGGACGAGTAGAACTAGCTTTTCGTCGAATATCAAGATTTTTTCATAAAAATAGGATTCCAAGGATAAACACTACCTCCTTTCTACGAATGTCCCTTTTCCCTCTACAAAACAGGTATTTCGAGTTCTCATTTTAAAATTTTATTGAAAAATTCATCTTCAGCCCCCTTATAATCGATAAAATCTCGCAAAATGTGATTTTGCGTAATCTCCAAAGTCTACTTATATTTGTCCTGTAAAGATTATTAGTCTTGATTATTCAAACTAAAAAATCTTTTTCAGTGAATAGTGGTTAGGTTAGGTTATGTAGAGCGACTCTCCCGAGTCGCTCTACTGTTTTATAATCGTTTCAGTTTCAAAAGTAACCTTCCACATCGTAATCTTTTTACAAACAACTTTTCTTTTTTCCGCTTAAGAAGCAATCGTCATCACTTGCGAAATTCGCAACTCACCATTTAGTACTTGCGCAATTCCGTTTTGCCTCAAAGCTGTGTCTCCATAACATTGTATCATACAAAATTGAGAAACCATGAAACGGATACAATCAATCGACGATAGACAAAAAGCCTTTGAGGTTTTGGCCAGTGCCTTCCGACACTCAAAAGGTATGACATGGATGTTACGCAACCCTAAATGCGTACGCTCACGCAAATCCATTTTGAATTTCTTCTACTCTGAAGCACACGCCCGCAATGGCGCATACATTACACAGGATAAAAAAGGTGTCGTATTTCTCTACTCCCAATCGAAAACATCTTTCTCACTGAGACGTTTGGGACAGAAATTGCATGTTATTCTTTTCGCTACTGGCATCCGAAATGGAATCCGCAGTCTCAAATACCAACAGCTCATCCGAAAAATACGACCAAAAACGGGATGGGTGGCCACACTATTGGCATGCAACTCGACAGAAAGCGGAATCAAAACCGCCTTCGAAATCAAACAAGAAATTTTCGAATTAGCCGATCGATACAAGCAAGTCATCTATGCTGAGACGACCTCATTTCGCGCTTGTCAACTCTACAAAATCATTGGATACGAATTATACCATACCGAAAAGCATCCCTATGCAGATTTAACCATTTGGTTCTTCCGCCGTGAGCCGAAACCCTACAACCAGTCGAACCATAACCAAAAAAATATCGCATGAGACCACTTCATTTTTCACCAGAACCCACTCCGTTCATTCAAGAGCTTCGTGAACGAATCAACGCTTATTTCTCCGAACAGAAACTTTCGAAATATGCCAACCGAAGCATGAAATTAAAAATCGCGTTATTCATTGGTGTGTACCTCCTATCCTATTCACTGCTCTATACGGCCACTTCATCCATCTACCTATATGCCGTTTATGCTTTCCTTGGTGCGTGGTCTGTTCTTATGGGCCTAAATATAGGTCATGACGCCGCTCACAAAACCATTTTCAGAAGACCGAAGTCGAATCGACGCTTTCTGCTTGTCTTTGAATTCTTGGGTACGAATTCCTACAATTGGGTCAATCGACATTTGGGCGCTCATCACCTTTTCCCCAATGTTATGGACTACGATTCCGACATTCAGCAAACGAAGGTGGTGAAAATCTTTCCGAAAGATCAGCATCGTGCCTATCACGCCCTACAGTTTATTTACATGCCTATTGTTTACATGGTGTATATTTTTCGCTGGATCGTTTACCGCGACTTTAAAGATGTCTTTTCGAAGAAAATTGGCGCATTTAACAATGCTCAATACCCTTGGACGGAAGTACTAAAAATGATTGTTTTCAAAACCTTTTACCTCTTCCAAATGATCGTTTTACCTTCCTATTTCCTGGATATTTCTATTGGGACGACACTCATCGGTTTTATCATTCTGACCATCGTTGGAAGCTTAACCATTACGCTTGTTCTCTTGAGTACGCATGTAGGTGAAGACGCCAATTTTCCCGAACCCGATTCGAATAATTGCCTACCACATAGCTGGTCGTATCATCAGATTATAACAGCGGCGGATTTCTCAACTCAAAATCGACTCATCAATTATTTCTTTGGAGGATTTAATCACCACGTAATGCACCATTTGTTTCCGAATATATGTCATATACATTATCCACAACTGACTCCCATTCTA
>JBFHGY010000261.1:0-5179 GCA_041582905.1 Crocinitomicaceae bacterium
ACATTCTGGAGATTTTGTGCCAGAGGTGGCGAATCGCGAAATCGACTAAATATTTCTTTTCAGTATTTGGCATACATGTAACGTCTTACGATTTATTTGACGACCAAAAATAACAAAAAGTTTTATGCGAGCATAATAAATGTAGAGGTAAAAAGTAAAAAAATGACGTACGGCATTTCAAGAGCCTTCTCTGAGTATTTAGCTCTTTATTTGCGATCTTCAGATCAGGAATTCTCCTGATTTTTTAATCTAAGAGAAGTTTTCGAAAATTAATCTGCTTTGTCTAATATAGTCATAGCCAGCTTAGCATAAAATGATCTAAAGGCTCCAACGGTTAGAGAAAATCCACGGGGTTTATTGCTCTTGTTTAAATAATAGAGGTCAACTTGAAGCGTTGGAAGAATCCAGTTCTTTCTAGGTTTCTCGAGTAATTCAAGTTGGTCTCCAAAAGATTGTGATCCAAAGAGATACTCATTTCGAATTTTATGACCAAGTATTGGGGCGCGTAAATATTGAAATCCAATACTTACTGCAAGACCATTGGACTCGATATTCGATTTGGTAGAATGGAATCCTGAACCGATCCCCAAAAGTATCCCTGTGTTGAAGTGAAACACTCCACGCGATCGACGGTAAGTGGATCGTGATGTTATCGATAAACCTAATCCAGTCGGAGCCTTAATAAAAAAAATATTTCCGTTTTTGAGTCTTACAAGGTTCATTCGGGGTTCCAAAGAGAAGCTCGCTATAGTCGTTAGGAACGGACGTTCTTGCCAGTACATGGTGTCAAGACCATTCTGGATAATTCCAAATTCATTACGCGAGAATAGCATAAACTCGGACCCAGCCGAAAGCTTCATGTCAAGTAAAAAGTTGTTTTCATACCAGCTTCTCGTGTTTTCTTGAGTTCCGAAATCATTCAGTTTCTTTTCTAGTGCTTCAAGATCCTGACCAAACGAGAAGTTGATAAGGATAACAACAAGAAATAAAGAAATCAAACTAAGTACTCTCATAATTTAAAAAGTGTATCCGATTTGAATTGATGGCCTCATTATGTAACGGTTTGACCATTGAGAAGCAACGGCTCTGACATCGATACCAAAATCTAAAGAATAACCAAGTAGGAGACGTTTCTCAATGATAAAATTCCTACCAAACCCGATTCCGATGATGATACTCGTTCGCGTAGAGTCCTTGTTTAAGTATTTGTACACAGTGTATGTTGGGTTCCATTGCGTACCTCCAGTGAGAGCAATTTCTTCTCTATACGCGTTGGCAATGCCATAGCTTCCACTGATGAAAAAGTACCTACCTGTTGGGGCTAAACCACCTTCCTTATTTCGAAAATAGTAGAGACTCATTCCAACTGATAAATCTCTTATCTGTGGAGGGGTCGTCCAAAAGGCTGAATAGTAACCTCCGTCAATCGAGCTGTAATAACCCGTTCCGGTTTGAAGTCTCTCGTATTGTCCGTATGTATAGTTTCCATCAATACCAACCATGAAATTTTTTCCAAAAACGTAATTCACCGATAAGCGATTATGTCCTACGAAATCTCTAGAGATGAAATTGGCCATGGTGAACCCTTGTTTTCCGGAGACTATGAAACGTTTTCCAAAAGGTTCTTGTGAGAACGAGTACACCGAACTAACAAGGTAGAATATTAGTACGGTTG
Organism: Crocinitomicaceae bacterium; assembly: GCA_041582905.1. Classification (GTDB taxonomy): domain Bacteria; phylum Bacteroidota; class Bacteroidia; order Flavobacteriales_D; family Crocinitomicaceae; genus UBA4466. The sequence goes on from JBFHGY010000261.1 coordinate 1,676, forward strand.
TTCTCATAGTGATTTATTCTTTTTTGAGGTCATAAATTTATTTATCACATCGTCGTAGTTTTGATAATAGAATGCTGTTGTACTTGGTTCATTGGAAGTTCGTTTATCCCATAGCACTAAGGATTTGGTCTCAAGATCAATAATAATGCACAGGGTGTAGTTTCGTGTTCCATCAATAATTGTATTGACAACAAGCATTGGAACATACAATGGAAGGATGAAGGGTGAGAAGTAAGTTAGTAAGAACTGTTTCGCTGAGCCACCTTTAACTTCAACGGATAGACTGGAGAAAGCATATCGGATATCTTCACTCTCCTTTAATATGTTGAGCTCATCCTCTAAATAACTCTGATACTCAAATTTGTCGAAGTAAGTATATTCGTTCAGCCAGGTATTTATTGTTTGATACGATTTATAGTCTTTCGCAAAATACGCGTCAGATGAAGGAGCGAGGCATACAATTTCCTCGCGATTCTCCTCAAGCCCCTCGAAGGCTTCATGAGAGCGATTGGCTAGTACTTGTCCTTTTCTTGTATCTAATGAATAGGACATGCTAAACATACCTTCCTTTCTGATCTTAAAAGCGGAAGTATTCAATAGTGCAATTTTTCCACCTTCGTAATTTCCTTGTCCTTCACGACGTTTGTGCAATTTAAACTGTTTTGGTGTTAGATCGACGAAAGGTGAAACGGTAAATTCAATGTCTTCGAAGCTCAATTCATTCGGTGCTTTGGTAGTTTTTGTCATTTCTGGTTTTACGCCTACAATATCTCGATAATCGGCCGAATCCAAATGCGCCATATTCAATCTCAATGACTGTAGAAATGGATCAATCACTTCTGGCTTTTCTGACTGTAGTTTAGTGAGTGTGAGGTATGCCCAACACGCGAGTTCATTCTTTGATGATTTCTTGTAGAAATGATTGATCAAAGAGTCTGATTTATTTGGTGAAAATCGACTTTTTGAATCAAGTTCTTTCAATTTATCAATAAACATTCCTTGGAGAGAATAACCGAGTGATTTGTATGTCTCATCTGAATGATTTCCATCAAAATATCTAGATGATGCATCCTGAAAAAGCCCGATGAAGTCCAGATCTTTCGCCAAAATAGATGAAATACGTTTGGAAGCTTCTTGTTTGATCTTTAGAAAGATATCAGATTGAGCAAACTCACCGTCGAATGTTTTATCAAGAATGATTGAATCCAAAATCTCCCATCTGTCGGCTATTGCGGGATGCTTACTCTCTTCTTTAGAAGTTCTCTTCGTGTTTTTGTTGATCATCCTCTCATGAATAAAACTCTCGTATATCTCTTCGTAACTTTCGGTCTCCATGAAAAGTGAAGAAGCCTTCATTTCGAAAGGTTGAATCGGATCTGTAGCGGTTGAAAGTAGAGCTATTGAATTAAGAGCTTCGGATGGGTGATAGTCAAGTTGACTAAATAAACCATATCCATCAAGATCCGCCTCAAATTCGTCTTTTTGACTTTGCAAGTGACGATCAAGCATCTGAATTTCCTTGTTCTGAAGAATTTTATCCTTTGAAATAGATGTCTCATTTTCAGTTTCTGAAATTCCAATAATATGGCGATTAATGATGTGCATGATCTCATGACACAAAACAAATACAAGTTGACCTTCGGTTTCAACTCTTGCGAGAAGGCCGACATTCACATAGATCCGATTATCTACGGTTGCAAACGCATTTAAGCTGACGTCGTCCGTAATTAATACGCGAATAGAACTATCGGCAACGGGATACTTTGCGAGGATTTTTGACTTTAAATCGTTCAAATAATCAACAGCCTCACCAAGGAAGATTACTCGACCGCTTCGGTTTAAATAATAGGTTAATTGAGAACCTTGAAGAATGGTTTTCTTAATATCCAATCGTTGAGGTCTACCCAAATTCGGATAGGATGTTTCCAGAATTTCATTAGACTTGTCTTCGGCAAGTGTAAAATATTCACTGAGAGATATATTTTCATCAGTATTCATGAAAACTTGTCCAAACCCTAGTTGGAAATAAAGAAAACTAATGAAAAATGTCATGTATTTCATTTCGGGTGCTGTTTGTTGGTAAACTTATTATAATTATCCGATAACGATCCAATCTTCATCCGAAATATGCACCGTTCCTTTGAAACGGGAAACAAGCACGTCGTCCTGATTGAACACACTGACCCAATAAATACCAATGCTTTTTCCTCGATAGTTTTCTTCGCACACAACGCGGAGTCTGTCATTTTCCTTCACAGAGTAGATATGGGAAATGGATGTTTCAATGCTTACCGCTTTGTACCCATGTGCATTTGATGCAAAAGCAAGGGCTGAATCGGAAAGGGAATAGGTGATTCCCCCATGAGCAATTTGATGTCCGTTTAACATTTCGGCATTGACAACACAAGACAATTCACAACTGCCTTTTTCAATACGATCAACAGAAATGCCGAGCCAACGACTGAAAGCATCCAGTCGCATCATTTCATCTACAATTTCCCTTGGGGTCATTCTGCTTATGCTTTGATGGCTTTATTCATCAAGGCAATCATGGCAAGTGTAACGATGAATAATTGAGTTGCGGTATCGTCGCTAAGGGAAGAGCCGTCCTCATCATCCGTGCTTACTTCAATCATCATGAATCGTGTAAGGTCCGGCTGATCACAAAAATCGTTGATTACTTCTTCGTTTTCCGTTTTGAAGTACTCGTCCAACATCGCGAAATAATCTTCTTCAAACGCATCGATTTCATCTTCTGTAATCTCGTTAAGCAAAACACCTTCTTGCGTGAACGCCTCGCTGATCAAACAGTAATAGTAGATGATCAATCCTTCTAACTGCTCATTGTCGTATTCGATTGCGGCAGACATCACATAACCAAGTAAAACCTGTTGTGCTAGCGCGTAGGTTTCTGCAATGCGCTCCAGTCCATCTTCGTCGAGATTGTCAACTTTTTGAATGGCTTTTTCGATACTTGATAATGAGATGTGTTTCATGATGCTTATTTATTTGCGCAAAAATAGCCCATTTTATTGAGAGCAACTTCAACAGCACTATAATTCCTTTTGGTTGATTATCTTTGAGTACCATTAAATCAAAAAGTATGTTGAATAGAATCGTCGTTAGTTTTTCATTTCTTGCACTCGCATCAGGTGTGGTTGCGCAATCGGATCAAATTACACTTCAACCTGAAGTTCCTTATTCCATCGAACAGGAGTCTTCTCGATTTCGGATTGCACAGCAAGAATTGACATTATCGGATGCTGTGATGCAGCAGTATCGTCGATTTGCTCCAACGACTTTAAATATGTTTCAATGGGTTCCTGAGTCAGATTGCTATGCATTCTTGAGTGAGAATTATCAAACCTTGATGAAGGCATCTGTTCGAAATACAGAGGCAAGGGAGTGGGTAGACATTCAAACGGTAAACAATAAATTAGGATCTGAATTCTACTGGTTTTCTGGACTTACGTGGAAAGATCAAAATGCTTTTTGGTTGAACGA
>JBFHGY010000262.1:0-5163 GCA_041582905.1 Crocinitomicaceae bacterium
CCGTCGAACATACTTTCACAAATGTCTGTTTTATGAGCGGCTAGGGCGATGTCGAAACTATCAGTTCCACTACACATTGTGAATAAGAAACCTCCGCCAATTACAAAATTTTTAATGTTCGTAGCTACAGCCAATTTCATCTCAGAAACTTTTCCAAAACCAAGAGATGCCGCGGAAGCTTCCAAAGAACGAACCTGTTCTTTATACCATGGATAATTTCTGTATCGAGCGTAGAATTTACCATATTGACCAGTAAAGTCTTCATGATGTAAGTGAAGCCAATCGTATTCAGGGAGTACTCCCATGACTACTGCAGAATCGTAAATTTTATCGTAGGGAATCTCGGCGTATTCCAACACGAGTGTTACTGCATCGTCCCATGGCATTTTACCGCTGGGCGTGTACACGGCAATTTTGGGTGCCTTTTCCAGTTGGATGGTTTCCATGTTTTCCTCTGGATTGGCAATTTTATTCTTGATGGCACTGGCTTGACCATCGGCTATGATTTCATAGGAAACGCCACGGAGCAATAATTCTTCTTCAATTCCAGTGGAATGAGGAGTTAAAAAAGATCCCCCACGATAGTTCAATAGCCAGTCGATAACGATTTCATTTTCTAATAGATAAAATGCAATACCGTAGGCTTTCAAATGATTCGATTGGCTTTCATCCATAGGGATGAGGATCTGCGATGCTCGAGATTGAAAAGCAAAGCTTAGCGTTGTAAAAAGAATGAGAATAAATTTCATATCTAATAAAGCTACAAAAATCCTACCTAAAATGGAACATCTTCACCAGAACCGTCTAAATCAATTTCATCATCAAATGAATTCATCTTACTCGGAATCGTGTATGTGTTGCCTGATTGCGAATCAAAATCATTGTTTGCTCCCAGCTGACTTGGCGCCGTCTCTTGCTCAGATTCATCGAAACCTTCCAAGTTATCAAAGCGTGCATATTGACCAATAAAGCGCAAACGAACGGAGTCGAGGGCACCATTTCTGTGTTTTGCAATAATTATCTCTCCAATGCCGGCATTCGAATTTCCTTCTTCATCTTGCATGAAACCATAGTATTCTGGACGATAAATAAAGGAAACGATATCGGCATCCTGCTCGATGGCTCCCGATTCACGAAGATCGGAAAGTACTGGTCGTTTATCTCCACCACGTTGTTCCACCGAACGGCTGAGCTGAGATAAGGCGATAATCGGAACGTTCAACTCCTTGGCGATCTCTTTAATCGAACGCGAAATCGACGAGATTTCCTGTTCACGGTTCCCTTGCGTCTTGGCGCCCGCGGTCATCAATTGAAGGTAGTCGATAATGACCATTTGAATGTCATACTGCATTTTCAAACGTCGACATTTGGCACGTAAGTCGAAAATACTAATACCTGGTGTGTCATCGATATACAAAGGGGCTGTTGCCAACTTGCTGATGCGTGTATGCAGTTGCTGGAATTCGTCATCTCGCAAATCTCCTTTACGTAGCTTTTCGGCACTCAAACGTGTTTCAGAGGCGATCAAACGTTTTACAAGTTGTACAGAAGACATCTCGAGAGAGAAGATCGCGACACCTTGATTGTGATCTACGGCGGTGTTTCGAGCCATAGAAAGTACGAAGGCTGTTTTTCCCATCGCTGGACGGGCGGCAATTACAATCATGTCGGATCGCTGCCATCCCGAAGTCAGTTTATCCAACTGGAAGAACCCTGTTGGAATACCAGAGATACCATCTGAATTTTGAGCGGCAGCTTCAATTTCTTCAATGGCTTCACGTACCACGTTTTGCATCACATCCACGGCTTTACCCATGTTGTTTTCAGCAATTTTGAAGAGATCACCTTCTGCTTTGTTCAAAACATCAAACACGTCATTGGTATCGTCGAATGCATCGCGCATCACTTCTGTACACATGCGAATTAACTCGCGTTTGATGTGTTTCTCTGAAATGATTCGAGCGTGGAATTCCACGTGAGCGGTAGAGGCAACGCGACTCGTTAGCTGTGATACGTAGGCGGCGCCCCCCGCAGCTTCTAGTTCACCATTTCGCTTCAATTTGTCGATAACAGTAAGGATGTCAATGGGTTTTGATGTTCCAAAGAGATCTTTAATTACGGCAAAAATATATTGGTGCTTCGGGTCGTAGAAACTTTCCTGAGAGAGAATGTCAATCGTTTCAGTTACAGCATTTTTTTCAAGCATCATAGCTCCCAAAACAGCTTGTTCAAGGTCTACCGCTTGTGGTGGCACTTTTCCACCCAATTCTTGAGCTGAGATCGCTGCTCGATTTGTACGTTTAATTGCTGATCTTGATCGATCTTGATTGTTCTCCATACTTCAAAGATACGCAGAGTTTTTTGTGTGATTTAATTTTTTTCGATCCGTTTATGAAAAAGATGTTAAGGGAGGTTATGAACAATTGTTGATGAAGCTCATGTCACAATTTCGAGAGTGAAAAAATGTCCTTCATTATTGCTTAACTTCGCGGTATGAAACGTGAAATTATTCGAACTTCTGATGGCTCCACAACGATCTATCTGCCCGATATGGACGAGAATTATCATTCTACGCATGGGGCAATTCAAGAGGCGGAACATGTGTTTATCAAACATGGTTTACGAGAGATGGAGGATAGGGAGATGGATAAAATTGCCATTTTCGAAATGGGATTTGGTACTGGACTAAATGCATTTTTAACGAAAATCCGATCGAAATCGATTATTGAATATACAGGTATTGAAGCCTTTCCTGTTAGTGATGCGGAAATTGAAGCGTTGAACTATGTGGAGTTAGTGGGAGAGGAGTTCTCGAAAGACTTTAAATTGATCCATCAGGCACAGTGGAATGAGTCAGTGACAATTGACTCGAACTTTTCCTTGAAAAAAGTAGAAGAAAAGATTGAAGTGTTTTCAATGCCTTCAGAAGCGTTCGATCTAATCTATTTTGATGCGTTTGGTCCACGCGCTCAGTCTGAAATGTGGAATATCGAAGTTTTGCAGAAGATGTATGATGGACTGAAATTCGGTGGAGCAATGGTGACGTATTCAGCAAGAGGACAGTTGAAGCGAGACTTAAAATCCTTAGGTTTTACGGTTGAATCTCTGCCTGGACCTCCAGGAAAACGCGAGATGACGAGAGCATGGAAGAAATAGTACAAAAAAGGGCATGCAATGGGTGAGCACGCCCTGTTTGTTTTCAGTCAAAGAGTGATTCTTCGAAATCCGATATCATTTTTTCAAGCAATCGATCTACTGCTTGAATAAGTAATCTGACGTCCTTTTTGAGCTCATTTTGTTCGTTTTCTAATCGTTCGAGTTCAGTTCGAATTTGAAACAATGTCCGAAATGTTGACGCTAAATTATTCGGTCTTTTTGTAGGCTTTACGTGTGTTCTTTCCATCATCGTGTGTTTTTGAAGCCTACTCATGACAGAGAATTCATCAATGCAAGGTCTGCAAAGAGACGTAGTCTCGAATGCAGTTCACTTTAACCTTGTCAGTGTTGAAGTCTCTGTTATATCTTCGCTGATCGAACACACGCGATGAAGAGAATGAACAAAGTTCGACTGTATAAAAGAAGAGTGTGATGTAAACAAATGAAGGACTTAGGCTTCAGCAGGAACAATAATATCACAAAGCATCAAACCATCAGAATCGATATTGCTCAAATACACGTATTGGAAGGTGTTTCCTTTTGAAGCATCGAAAGGAATCTTGACTTTTACATAGTTTTCCGTAAAACCGTACATCCAACCGTCGTTGTTTTCTGTTTCAAAAAGGACAGTTCCTGTTTTCCCGATATTACTTTCGTAAAATGCGCGCTTCTTTTTATTAGATAATACATGAAGCTGCTTACTTCGCTGTTTACGGATATGCATCGGAACGGAATCACCCAATTTGATGGCTGTTGTTTTTGCTCTTTCGGAGTAGGTAAAGACGTGGAGGTATGAGATGTCCAAATCTTTCAAGAAGTCCACAGTCTCCATAAATTCTTCGTCTGTTTCTCCAGGGAAACCAACAATTACATCGACGCCGATACAAGTGTCAGGATTCGCTTTTTTAATCGATTCAACGCGATTAGCGAATAATGAACGCTCGTATTTTCTGCGCATTGCCTGCAACAAACGATCGCTTCCCGATTGCAAAGGAATGTGAAAGTGTGGCACAAATCGCTTCGAATGATTCAATGTAAAGTCAATGATCTCATCCGATAATAGGTTCGGCTCAATCGACGAAATACGAAAACGATCAATTCCTTCCACTTCATCCAAGGCCCGAACGAGTCCGAAGAAATCTTCTTTTCCTCCTTGACCGAAATCACCAATGTTTACTCCGGTGAGTACAACTTCTTTGACATCCGTTTCCGCAATTTTCTGTGCTTCCGAAATTGTTTCTGCTATCGATGCATTTCGACTTTTTCCTCTGGCTAAAGGAATCGTACAGAAAGTGCAGAAATAATCGCAACCGTCCTGAACTTTCAAAAATGATCGGGTTCTGTCTCCAATCGAAAAACCTGGGACAAATTCCTTTGTCTCTTTAATGTTTTCGTTGTAAACGACAGTTTCTTCGTTTGTTTCGTTCTTTTCTATATGTGCCGCGAGATTGAATTTCTCATTCGCTCCAAGTACGATATTCACTCCGTCAATCGATGCAATTTCATCAGGCTTCAGCTGCGCATAGCAACCAATTACAGCTACATAAGCATCTGGATTTACCTTTTTTGCTTTTTTGACGAGTTGACGACATTTTTTGTCTGCGTTTTCCGTGACGGAACACGTGTTAATCACGAAAACGTCAGGAGTGTTGTCGAAATCAACTCGTGCGTATCCCGCGTCCTCCAATGAACGGGCAATGGTCGATGTCTCTGAAAAATTCAGTTTACATCCCAAGGTATACAGTGCTACTTTTTTGTATTGATTCATGCGCGGTGCAAAAATACTCAGTTTGACGCTTTCATACAAGCAAGTTGACTTTCATCGATAAAATTCATTTCTTTGAAGGTTCATTAATCAACAATAAATCTCAGAAAGTTATGCCGATTCGAATGGTAGAGGATGATCCTCAAGGCGGAGGAAAGAAAAAAAGAGTAAGCAGACGATCGTCCAAAAGCGGTAATTCCATGTCTGGAGGCGGCATGAACGGTGGACTCGGGAAAGTGGCG
>JBFHGY010000263.1:0-5153 GCA_041582905.1 Crocinitomicaceae bacterium
CCTCGTAGCTCATGGGGCGAAGTCCTTCGGAAATTTCCAACGGAATAAATCCATCTTGCCATAAGAATACTTCGAGCAATGCTTGTTTATTCTCGAGTTCCAATCGAGAAATTTCAAGGTTGAGTTGTCGTTCTTGAAGGAAAATCAATGCTTTTAAAGTATCAACACTGGGTTTATCACCGAATTTGGCCAAGCCACGAATGTTTTCGAAACGAGCCGTGGCTGTTTCAACCGCTTCCTGATTAATTTGAAAGGCATTAAATGATTTGAACCAGTCGTAGTAGGCGACCGAAGCATCGAACACGAGTTGGTTCAACATGAGTCGCTGCTCCATTTCCGTACTGTTCGCATAGATTTTCGCTTGCTTTAAGTCCGCTCGACGTTGATCGATAAACAAACCATTTCCTAATTCAATGGCTAATCCTGCGCTCCACAATCCTGTATTGGAAGTGTAGTCTTCAGGGTTGAGTCGAACCCCAGAATTTTCATCATAGCCGGCTTGCACAGTAATACCGAACCAGGTAGGAACTTTCAATCCAGCATGCAGATGACTGTAGTATTGCTTGTTATCGAAATATTTTTGATTCAGATTCCCATTGAGTTTCGGATCAAATCCACCTTTCCCTTGCATGATGAGGTATTGAGCTTCATTGCCCTTCAATTCCGCTGCGTATGCCATGGGATGGTGTTCTTTCACGATGGAGATATACTCCTCAAAGGTGAGAACGGAGGGCGCCGTATCTTGAGAGAAACTGAGCTGCGCTGTGAGAATGGTCACATACAGCAATAAGATATGTTGAATGACTCGTTTCATTTCTTCTTATCGTCTGATTTCGCTTGCTTATTCGCGGCGTTACCCGTGTAATAGTTCGGCGGGAATCCATTGATTTTTCGCCATAATTCGTACCAAATTGGAACGTCGTTGAGTAGGATCATACTGGATGTTCCACCTCCAAAACGCAAGGCTTCGGGCCAAGGATAATCGTTCGGGTCTTGTTGTACCAATACCCGATATTTTCCATTTTCACTAATAAATTGGTCAATCCCGTAAATGATTCCACCGTACGTTCCATGACTTACATTGGGCCAACCCGAGAAAACAATGGCAGGCCAACCATCAAATTGAAGTCGAACATGCTCTCCAATGTTTACTAGAGGTAAGTCAATCGGATCGATGTAAATTTCGACGGCTAATTCATACGATTTTGGCATCAAGGTGAGAATTTCTTCTCCTTCTTTGATCGTCTCGCCAATTCCGCTAGAGTTTGTTTTGGTAATGTAGCCATCCGTTGGAGCCAATATGAAATATAGTCCTTGTCGGTACACGTAATTGCTGTACTGATTTTCCATTTTACTCACGTTCGTTTCCGTATCCAAACGAGTTGAGATTGTGCTCAAACGATCCGATCGAACTTTATTGGCTTCCGATTGATAGTACGCATCGGTATTGGAAATTTCCAGTTGTAGCGCAATCAATTCTGACTGACTATTGAGTAATTTGTTCTTCGCTGCTGTCTCATACGATGCTGCATCTTGTACCTTGATTTTTCGACTTTCAAGATCCGTCAACGATTTTAATCCTGCTTGATACAAGCTATCCATACGTTGGTATCGGTCTTTAGCTGTTTCGTATTGGACTTTCGCTGCGTCATAAGCGATTTCATTGTTTTTTACATACAATTCAGCCTGTTGTAATTTTACTTTCAGTTGAGAAATTTTCAAATCTCGTTGCTTGTTCAAAATGTCCAAGCGCTCATCTTGCGTACGAATCTTATCGTTGTACGCTTCAATGGATTCCTTTTTGAACTTCAATTGATCTTCGGTACGCTCGAGTAGGCGATCATCGAAATAATCGGGTTTTACCTCTGAAATTTGGAGAATCGTATCTCCTTGATGAACGAAATCACCTTCTTGTACGTACCACTTTTTGATCTGACCAGCAATCACAGAGTTCAAACTCTGGGGTTTCTGGTTGGGTTTTAAGGTGGTCACTGATCCATACGAACGAATGTTCTGCGTCCAGGGTAAGAGGAGCAAAGCAAAGGTGATGAAGAAGGACCATTTTAAAATTCGCTTCAGAACAGGTCCAGCGTTTTTTTGTTCAACCGTAACTAGAGAACTGTATTTTTTCGATCGAACTTTCTCCGAAATACTGTGTTTTGAAATGTTCAGCATACTTATGAGTTTACTTCGATTAATTGTGCGTTTTCAACAATGATAGATCGATCCATCAAAGGTTTGAGATCTTCATCACTCGATGAAACGATAAGCGTCCAGTCATTGGATGGATCTGCAAGGAACTTGAAAATGTCGATTCGTTCTGCTTCTTTCAAGGTGTTGAAGTTGTCTTTGATCAAAACAAACTTAGGATTTCCCACTATTGCTCGAGCGAGTAAAAGCTTGTCAATATTTCCTCTGGAAATGGCTCTTCCTTGTGCGATGATCTCTGTATTGAATCCTTTTGGTAATGATTTAATGAAGTTCGTGAGATGCAACTTTTCCATGACCCACTGAACGTTGGAAAAGTCAATTCCTTCACGTCCCATCGTGATATTTTCCATGATGGTTCCTTCGAATAAGGTATCATTGGAGAAGCAATTTCCAATCAACGAGCGAATACACGAAGGATTCAAATTGTCTAACGGAATATCATTAAAAGCAATCGTTCCTTTTTGCAATCGATAAAGTCCACTCAAAAGGTAAAGGAAAGTCGTTTTACCAGAACTCCCATCACCAAGTAGCAACACTTTCTCTCCATCTTGAATCGTAAGCGATGCATTTTTGAACACATACTTTTCCTGCTCTGGATAATGAAAATCAATATTGGATACTTCTACTTTGAGTCCTTTTTTGTGAACGGCTTTTTCGATGTCCATTCCAGACTCACGGTCCAATTCCATGTCGGTAACTTGCCCGATTTTTTCCAAAGAAGTGATCACGTCGTACATCGTCTCCAAACTCAAAATGAGCTTTTCTACCGATCCAATGATCAAAAGAATAACGATTTCAGCGGCTACGAACTGACCAATGTTCATTTGCTGCTCCATGACAAGAATTCCCCCCACGATTAGTAAACCTGCAGCCACGATCACCTTGAACATCACCATCAAAATGTATTGCGATTTCAATACTTTGAAGTGACTGTCTCTGGCTCCGATATACAAATTGACTTCGTCGTTTGTCTTTTCCAGGGGAAGATCCGTTTTACCCGCCAATTTGAAGCTTATACTTGCGCGCGCAACTTCTTCCAGCCATGAGGCAACATAGTACTTACTTTTTGATTCTTTCAAACTTGTTTCAAGACCTTTACGAGACGTCAGTTTGAAAATGGAATACACCAGTGCTACAAGTACCAAACTAAACACAATGAAGAAAGGATGATACATGGAGAGTAGCAATAGTCCGAAGATCGTTTGAATCGAAGCTGTTGAGAAATCAATTAGGATTTTCGAAAGTCCTTTTTGAACAGAAACGATGTCAAAGAAGCGGTTCATGAGTTCTGGAGCATACTTTTTATACAACTCTTCCATTCGAATCTTAGGTATTCGATAGGTGAACTCGAAAGCTGCACGTGCAAAAATCTTCTGCTGAAGATGTTCAGAGATCTGCAATTGAGCAATCTGAAGGATTCCGGTAACGATCACACCGGCGATCACACAGGCTACCAAAATAACCCAAGATGTGCTCATCTGTCCACCCTGGATCAGGTTGATGATGGCCTGAATTCCAATAGGGAGCGACAATTGGACCAATCCGTAGAAAATCGCGTAAACGTAAACATTTCGGATTTCCTTCTTGTCTGGTTTGATCAGTAACCAGAAACGATGTAAAGGTGAAACGACTTTTTGAGCCATTGAATAGGATAAAAATGAGTTGTACTTTAAATTATGCGATTCGATTAAGAATCTTGACATCTATGCCATTTGAAAGATAACATTTCTTTCGGGAGGAGGGGAATGTAACTCGCTTCGAGTTTGCTCATATAAGAGCTGTATGAATTCGAATAGAACAAAAGAAGCTGTCGAAAGGTTTAGTTCGGCAGTACAGTATGAAGCAGAATCAAATACATTGATTTCGTCAATTTCTTCTTCTGTATCATCATCCAAATCGATATCCACAATCTCCAATTCTTGTTCTTCAGAAAGCGTATAGGAGGAAATCATTTGGAAAGAAAACAAGACAATGGCTAGCACCGCAATAAGGCGGAGTAGCGAAAGTTGACCAAAAAAGGAAGACTTGTTCATGCCTGTATATCGTATTCGAAATGCAAATATAATAGTAATACTATTAACTATGTAGGCGACACCTATACTAATTTGTTAAAATTGTTTAATTATTTTTTAACATGCTTAAACAATAAAGATAACATGATTGTCGTTTTCATTGGGAATGTGTCCGTTAAAAATAGATAGTGAGCACTTTTACGATCTTCATTAAGTCTTAATAAACAACCTATAGCCGAGCAAAATAGGGAGGAATTTTACCTTTTGAGATTCGGGAATTACTACTTTTTGTTTTTAACAGAAAAGTAATGCTAAAGTGTTATGACTGAGAACTAAATTTCTTTATATTTGTTACAGAGCCTTACCACTCGAAGTAACAGAAAATCCAAGACGATTTCTTTCCAGTGTAACGGACAATTTGTGGTTGAAAAACCAAACAGAACTTAACGAAGCTAACCACTTCAAACGGGTATTTTAGTGTAATTGTAGAAACAATGTGTTGTGTTCAATGAACCGATCGCACATGTTCAGGTCGATGCGCGCTTTTTATGAAACGAGAAAAGTGCGAATCATGAAAATAGGATGCTTTTCTATGGCATCAGTGTGACATATCTACTCCCACAGATAAGGTATTCTTTATGTGTTTTGTTGGGTTTTGACCGAAGTTAATTAAACCTAACGAGCGTGATTTTTGAAACACTGAGCATATTATCCAAAGAGGTTTCGTCCTACTTCGAGTCGGATGTCATCGTGATCGAGAATATTACATCGGTTGATCAATCAACTGAAGGAGCAGAAAATCCTGTTGATAACAAGGTTGTGATGACCTTACTCAATATAGAAGAAGAAAAAACCTTAAAGAATTTCCCGAATACATCTACTAAAAATGGACGTGTTCAGTACAGAAATCCAGTGGTAAATGTGAATCTA
>JBFHGY010000264.1:0-5152 GCA_041582905.1 Crocinitomicaceae bacterium
GATTCTACGATGCTCCAATGGATCCTGAACAAAGTATTGATTTCAAAAAGAAAGAAATTAAGGACGAAAATTTAATGGTGCACGCAGGTATGTTTAGACCTGGCGCGCGCGCTGGAAGTAGTTCTTCTCATGTGGCACATACGGCGAGTAGTACAGCTTCTGGTTCCAGAAAATACTACAAAATTCGCTCGGGAGACACCTTGGGAGCAATTGCTCAACGAAACAAAACGACGGTATCTCGATTGTGCCAGTTAAATGGAATTCGTCCTACAACAGTTTTACAAATCGGACGCAATCTTCGCATAAGATAAGCGTTAATATGTCAAATGAATTCCGCAATAAAGCGGACAAATGAACACATGAATAAATTCACTTATACCTTAGCCGTTCTCACGTCACTCATCTTTTTGGCTACAAGTTGTTCTGATTACAACCGTGTGTTAAAATCAGATAACTACGGAGAGAAGTTCGACATGGCAAACTACCTGTACGATTCTGTGGGAACAGCAAGCTCGAAGGTTCGATCGATTTCTTTGTACGAACAAATTTACCAGCGTAACCCAAAACAAGGGGAAGGCGAGTTGGCGTACTTCCGAATTGGAAAAGCGTACTACGAAAGTGGGGATTACTACATGGCTGGATATTATCTGAGTCAGTTTCCACAACGCTTCCCATACAGTCCGAAAGCGGAGGAAGCAACATTTTTGAGTGCGATGTGCTCTGTACACAATTCTCCAGAGTATTCATTGGATCAAATGGAGACGGATGTAGCCATCAATAACCTTCAACAATTCGTCAATCGTTATCCAAATTCAGTACTGATCGATTCGTGTAACAATATCATTGATGGATTGCGTTTTAAACTCGAAACGAAAGCGTACGAATCGGTGAAGTTGTATTCTAAAACAGAAAATTACCGAGCAGCTACAAGTTCTGCTAGCACGTTTATGGATGACTATCCAATGTCAATGTTCAAAGAGGAAGTACATTATCTGTATGTGAAGAACTCTTACTATTTGGCAAAAAACAGTATTGAACAGAAAAAAAAGGAAAGAATTGAGCAGACTATCGAAAGATATAGTACTTTTGTAGCTGCATTTCCTGAGTCAGATTACGTTCGTGCACTCGCAGGTTACGACGATGAAATGAGAAATGAACTGAAAGAGTACCAGTAAATTTAGAAGAAGATGAGCTTTAAAAACAGCACAGCAGAGAAAACAACGATCACAAGAGATACCGTTTCATTCGAAGACGAAACAAGCAACATCTACGAGTCGATCGTGATGATGTCGAAACGTTCAAATCAAATGAGTGTTGATTTGAAAGAAGAGTTGACGCAAAAGCTTCAAGAATTTGCATCTACCACAGATAACTTGGAAGAAATCTTTGAAAACAGAGAGCAAATTGAAATTTCTCGTTTTTACGAGCGTCTTCCGAAACCAGTTGCAATGGCAATTGAAGAGTTTCTAGAAGGTAAAACGTACTACAGAAGAACAGAAGCAGAACAGAATACAGAGCAGTAATGCAAGGTAAACGCATCCTTCTTGGTATCACCGGGGGAATCGCGGCCTACAAAATTGCGTTCCTCATACGATTATTGAAAAAAACAGGGGCAGAAGTCAAATGTATAATGACTCCTGCCTCTTCTGATTTTATATCCCCACTTGTCGTTTCGACATTATCCGAAAATCCTGTTGGAATCGAGTTCTGGAATCGTGAAGATGGTTCCTGGAATAACCACGTGGAATATGGTTTATGGGCGGATGTATTTGTTATCGCTCCCTTAACAGCCAATACGTTGAGTAAAATGGCTTCGGGAACCTGCGATAATTTATTGCTTGCAACGTATCTATCCATGAAATCGAAGTCAATTGTGGCGCCTGCTATGGATTTAGATATGTACGCGCACTC
Source organism: Crocinitomicaceae bacterium (assembly GCA_041582905.1). Taxonomy (GTDB): domain Bacteria; phylum Bacteroidota; class Bacteroidia; order Flavobacteriales_D; family Crocinitomicaceae; genus UBA4466. The sequence goes on from JBFHGY010000264.1 coordinate 1,912, forward strand.
AACGACGAAACGCAATCTTGATAAATTGGAATCGGATGGCGTGAAAATCATTCCTGCGGAAAGCGGTCAATTGGCAAGTGGATTGGAAGGAACAGGTCGTATGGCTGAGCCGGAAACAATTCTCGATGGAATTGTTGCGTATTTCGAAGCGAAAAAAGATCCGAAAATCAAGGATAAAAAGGTCTTGATTACTGCCGGACCTACTTATGAAAACATCGATCCTGTTCGCTTCATTGGAAATCATTCCTCTGGAAAAATGGGATATGCTATTGCGGAAAAGTTTTTGGCAGATGGAGCAGAAGTAGTGCTTGTTTCAGGTCCAACGAAGTTGCCTGAGATTAAATCTTCTCAACTAAAAACAGTGCATGTTCGGTCAGCGAATGAAATGTTAGCAGCTGTTCAAAAAGAATGGGATTCATGCGATTTTGGCGTATTCTCAGCGGCTGTGGCAGATTATCGTCCTGCGGAAATAGCCGACCAGAAAATCAAGAAGGCCGAGGATGAAATGGTGCTAAAGTTGGTGAAAAATCCAGATATCTTGAAATGGGCAGGAGAGAACAAAACGAAGCAAGTTCTTGTTGGTTTCGCCCTTGAAACGAATAATTTGCGTGAAAATGCGCAGAAAAAACTGGAAAAGAAGAACTTGAACTTCATCGTCATGAACACCCTCGCGGATAAGGGAGCAGGATTTGGGCATGACACAAACAAAATTAGTATCTTAGATGATCACAATAATTTGCGCTCTTTTGAGTTAAAGTCTAAGAAAGAAGTGGCAAAAGATATTGTCGACTATTTGAAAAATTACAGTGCATGAAAAGAGTAGGCGTAATCCTATCGTTATTGGTATCAACATTCAGCGTTACAGCGCAAGAACTCAATTGTCAGGTGAGTATCGTTGCAGACCCAAGTTTAGAGGTGTCGAGTGTGGAAACCGAAATCTTCAAACAATTGGAGGAAACGGTGTACGACCTGATGAATAACCGGAAATGGACGAATGATAACTTTGAAGTGGAAGAACGCATTAATTGCCAACTTCAGTTTCAAATCAATAGTATTCCTTCCCCAAACAATTTTGCGGGATTCCTGCAGGTGCAGTCTTCTCGTCCAGGATTCAACTCAAGCTACAATACAACGGTGTTCAATTTCCAGGATGATGACTTGGCATTTACCTATTCTCGTGGTGCCGTGTTGAATTTCTCAGACAATCAATTTAGAGATAACTTGACGTCGATTTTGGCATTTTACGCGTACTACATCATCGGGATGGATTACGATTCATTCAGTTTGAACGGTGGAACAAAGTATTTCTCAAAAGCACAGGAAATTGTAACCCTAGCACAAACGGCAAGTGCTCCAGGATGGAGATCAAATGAACAAGGAAAACGAAATCGCTACTGGTTAGTGGATAACGCCTTGCATGAGTTGTTTTCGCCTTTGCGTAAGTGCAACTACGAATACCACAGAAATGGAATTGATCAGTTGTATGCTGACAAGGAATTGGGACGCCAAAACATCTATAATGCGTTGAATGGATTGGTAAAAGTGGTTTCTACACGTCCGAATTCACTGAACTTATTGAACTTTATTCAAGCGAAAACAAACGAACTTAAAAGTTTGTACGAGGATGCTGAAGTGCGAGACAAAACCCAGATTGTTAACTTGCTGAAACGTCTCGACCCAGCGAATTCATCGAAGTATCAAGAGATATTGGAATGATCACATCATTACGCATAGAGAACTTTGCGCTCATCGACGAAGCACACATACAGTTCTCAAACGGATTCACAGTCATTACAGGAGAAACGGGATCAGGAAAGTCGATCCTATTAAATGCGCTTAACCTTATTTTAGGTGAAAGAGCCAACTTTTCGGTCATTGGTGATCGGAAGGATAAATCCGTTGTGGAGGCGCACATCGAAATTGCCGATTTTGGACTCAATACGTTCTTTGAGAAAGAAGAACTCGATTATTTTGATACCTGTATCGTGCGTCGAGAAATCTCCAAACAAGGACGATCACGTGCATTCATTAACGATACACCTGTCCAATTAACTACCTTAAAGGAGTTGTCTTCCCGATTGATTCACATCCATTCGCAGTACAACACTTTAGAACTAAAAGATCTCAATCATCAGCTAAACATATTGGATTCCTTGGCTGGAAATAAAGTGGCTGCGGAGGAATTTAAGCGCGATTTCAATGCCTTTGTTCGGGAAAAACGAGAGTTAAAGTCGCTACAATCGCAGTTGGCTGAGTTGGCATCAACGGCCGATTACAACCAATTCCAATTGAACGAACTTCTTGAGCTAAATCTGGATAAGATTGATTTCGAAAAAATTCAATCGGATTTGCAAGCAGCTGAGAATTCTGAAGAGTTGCAAGCCTGCTACGCAGATTTATCGGAAGGATTGAACGACGATGATGGGATTATCGAACGATTGGAGCGTATCAAGAATCATTTGGCACGTTTTGTTTCTGTTGATCCTCGATTGGGGGAGTTGAATGAGCGTGTAAACAGTTGCTTGATTGAATTGAAAGACGTTGCCGCTGAAGCTTCAGACAAGCAAGAAAATATGGATATCGATCCTGAGAAGCTGGAAGAATTGGCGGAAAAAATGAATGCCTTCAATCGTGTTTTGTACAAGCATAACGTCCAGACTCAGGCTGAGTTGATCGAGCTTCGAAACGAGTTGGATTCTGGTGCGGCGAACTCCGAAGAATTGGAGTCGCAAGTTAAAGCTCTAACAGAACGCTTGGCGAAGATTCAGAAAGAGTTGGAAAAGCGTGGAGATGAATTGCATCAGAAACGTGTGAAAGCGGCTCCTCAAATTGAAAAACAAATGCAAGCTGCGTTGAGTGATTTGAAACTCGTAGATACTGAATTGAAATTCAAGATTACACGCAGTACGGAGCTCAATGAAACGGGAATTTCACGCATTGAAATGCTTTTCAGTCCAAATAAAGGAATTGAACCAGTTCCAATTCACAAAGCGGCAAGTGGCGGAGAATTGTCACGTGTGATGCTGGCGCTACAAAGTTTGATGGCAAGCAAAACAAAGTTGCAAACGGTTTTATTTGATGAAATCGATACGGGTGTTTCCGGTGATGTGGCTCAAAAAGTGGGAAATACCCTCGACAAAATGGGACAAGGAATGCAAGTCATTGCGATTACACACCTTCCTCAAGTCGCTGCAAAAGGAAAACAACATTTTCGTGTCTCTAAATCAACACAGGCGGGAAA
>JBFHGY010000265.1:0-5147 GCA_041582905.1 Crocinitomicaceae bacterium
ATTTTGTATAAATGATCTATCGCATTTACGTCTGCGTTACCAACGTATGAAATTTTGTCCATGTTTTTGTACACAATTATGGAATAACAAAATTAGACAAATTGGGCAGTTAACGTTCCAATAACATTGAAAACTTGGACTTAAATGTGTTGAAAAATTAAAATCTCACTGAAAAGCGTTGAATTTTGATAAAATCTATGCGTGCATTATGAATTCGTGAAACGATGTACTTAGCGTCTTTGATTGTAGTACGCAACAAAAAGAAGAGACATCGGGAAAAATGCGATGATCAAAATCCACTTTAAAATGGTTAGGAAAATCTTCATGAAGGGGTTGAAAATTGTTGTCGTAAGTATACTTTATAGGCTTCACGCTTTAGGACGATTTCAGCCAATTGTGCGTGAAAATCCTCGGCAATTGACAGTTCTGGAAGCAGTGATTCGGGAATGTCAATTTGATATAGCAGTTGTGAAAATCCTCGAGAATCGGTGGATTCTAGTATTCTTAAACGGGTCGATAGTTCGGATAAAATACGCTCAGTTGGATATACTACAGATCGAAAATCGGAAGGGAATTCAATACTGGCAGTGGCAAAATCTTTAATGATTTGTCGCTGCGTTTTGAGCACAAAGTCAACTGATTGTAATTCACGATGATTGATTTCAAGATACATGAGATTTGCTTAGATCAATGATAAAGCTACTGTTTTTAGAATAAGTTCTTACTAAATGTCATTCACATGCACCTGATTCTTTTTCCGTATCCGCATTACGCGTGTTTCAGATAGAATATCATGTAAGAATGCTTTGTACGGAGTAAAAAGAGTGACAAACCCAATCGGAATTAGGCGAGAAATCGTTCGGATGAGAATTTGCCTGAAGGTCGGTTTATGTAGGTTGATGCTTACTACGCGTGTCTTGTTGAGCCATTTACCTAGTGTAAAACCGAAAAAATATTCCATGAGTAAATAATATAGCAAATAGACACTGAAGAGGAGAAGAAGCTCTGTTTTTGCTCGACTTAAGTAGGAGGGAAAAATATCGCGAATTCCTGCTGTGGTCTGGATCAATGTTGACAATAGTGTCAAGATGAGACCGTCCACGAAAATGTGACGAATACGATCTGGCAGGTTGGAAAAGCCGTCATGGACATTAACTTTCTTAATGGTGCTATCAAGGAGATCAGTCATGTTCAAAGCTAAAAAAAGTCCCACTAAACGAATTCAGTGGGACTCAATATTATTGACCAGTTATTGATTAGTCTTTTACCAATTTAACGGTGTGTTGTTTGTCTCCTTGTTCAATGCGAATGAGGTAGATTCCATCTGGCTCTTCACTCAAGTCGATTGTTACTGATGAAGTATTTACCGTTGCAGTTTCACGAACGATTCTTCCTTCCAAAGTTGTAACAGCATAGTTGAATGCTCCAGTGATGTTCTCGCATGAAAGTGTTACCACTCCACTTGTTGGGTTTGGATAAACAGAAACTTCGGCTAGCTCTCCAAGGTTTTGAACACTTGCACAACCATCTACGTAAATAGCTGAAGAATCAGACCCAACACATCCAAGAGAATCTGTTACAGAGTACGTAATGTAGAACAATCCATCTCCGCTAATTGCAGGATCGAAATCTGATCCGCTAATTCCTGTTCCCGAGTATGTTCCAGAAGCTGGAGTTCCCGAAGGAAGAGCAATAGCTGCATCGTAGTTACACAAAGAGTCCGTACTGAAAGGATCAAGTGATACAGCTGGAGCAGCATTCACCATTACGTCGAATGAACAAGAATCTTGATTTCCTGCAGCGTCCGTCACAATGTACCATACTGTCGTTGTTCCAGCGTTGAATACTACGGCAGATACAGAATCTGTTCCGCTTACACTTGTTGCGCCTGTCGTTACATAGGATACTGTTTCTCCTGTACAGTTGTCCGCTGTAGCTGGTGCTGGAGCGCTTACTGCTTCTCCCTCACATACTTCGATGTTCACACCTGGGCAAGTGATAGTTGGAGCTTCATTGTCAACAACTGTTACCACAAATGAACAAGTATCAACGTTTCCATTGCTTTCTGCCACAAACGTGTTTGTTGTTGATCCGATTGGGAAAGTCGCACCGCTTGGAAGTCCTGCAATTTGTGCAACGTTTGGTGCTGTTCCTGTCCATGAGATCACGATCTCACCATGTCCAGCGCGCACACCTTGGGTGTGAACTACGTTTGTTGCTCCTCCAGCAGTGTAACTACTTCCACCACCGCCACCGCGACAGTTTCCACTTGCGGCACCACCGTACCAGCCACCGCCACCACCGTAGCCTTCACATCCACAACCTGATGGAGATCCACCAATTCCGAATGTTCCTGCCATTGCAGGGTTGTTCAAGGAAACACACGTTCCGTTTCCAGATCCTGTTTGTGTTCCACCTTCTCCTCCAGGAGCAGTTGAAAAGTTTGTACGGTATCCGTTGGCACCAATCAATCCGCCACCTTCACCACCGTGAACTTCTTGGCTTGACCAGAATCCACCACCACCGGCTCCACCAGCAACGATTATACGGTCATTTAATGTTGTACCTCCAATACGGATGTCGGAAGCACCTCCACCACCTTGTCCAGCGGTTTCACCATTTCCACCACCGTTCCATCCTCCAGTGAGGCCGTTTGGTTGCTCACCAACGTACACATAGATGGTCGTTCCAGCAGTAACTGGGAAATCAGCTTGAACACGACCTCCGTAGTTAATGTTTGTTGATGGAGAGTTTGATCCTCCTTGCGCTCCGTACGCGTCTACTGAGATCATCGAAACACCATTTGGAACAACAAATGTTTGCATGGCTCCAGTGTAAGTGAATGTTTGAGATCCAGATGGGTTACAGGTATCAACTGCCGTAGGCATTGAGTACGTTACAACTGCATCACAAGAAGCAGCATCGTTTGTTACCGTTGTGTCATTGTTACAGGTAATCACTGGACATTGCGCACTTGCATTGAATGAAAGCGCAACCATCGAAAGTCCAAACGATAGTTTGAGTAAATTTTTCTTCATCTCTCTTAGTGTTTAGTAGGTTTGATAGAAATAGTGAAATCGGAAATTTGATCCGTATCGTTTAAATAGATCAAATAGGTCCCGTCAACTGTCTCAGAAGCGTTTGCCTCAAGTTGAATGCGCGATTCAATCATTTCATCGGCCGTGATAATGACAGGAGTGTTGTTTTTTGTCATTGACCAGATGAAATCAGTGCTTTCTGCATTCGTGTTGAGGAACTGAACGGATAAAAAACGTTCTTGATCCACAGAGACGATAGAAAGGGAAACCTGAATTCCGTTAATTTCTTGAACAATTGCCCAATCATTTTGAGCTAGTTCATGTTGATTGGTTTGAATTGGATGTTGTTGTGTTCCTGCGGTAGCAAGATTCATTGAACACCCAATGAAAACCGCCGCTGAAACGGCAAATAGCGATTTCTTCATAGGTAGAAACTTAATTAGTGAGTTTGTTTTCCCCGCTAAATTAAGGATTTTACCTCGAGTTTTCTGCTTAGAATAATTCTATTTAGCGAATTCCATCGCCAGCTTTGAAGTCTTTTTCCGGAGAAACAAAGCTTAATTCGCCTTCTTCGTTTTCTGCCATGAGAATCATTCCGTTAGATTCGACTCCCATGATTTTACGAGGGGGAAGATTCATTAATACGGAAACGGTCTTACCAACTACTTCTTCGGGCGAGTAATGTTTCGCAATTCCTGAAACGATCGTTCGCTTGTCCAAACCAGTATCAACGAGTAATTTCAGCAATTTATCTGCCTTCTTTACTTTTTCTGCTTCTAGAATCGTTCCAAGGCGAATATCCATTTTTAGAAATTCATCGAAAGAGATGTCTTCCTTTTGTGGATCAAATGTCGCTTCGACTACCTTGCTAGCGTTCAATTTTTCAATTTCTGCCTCTACAAATGCTTCCTCAATTTTAGGGAAGAGGATAGGAGCCTTCGTTGTAACATGTCCTGCTGGAATAAGTGCAAACTCTTCTGCATCAGACCAGTTGGTACTGACGAAATTCAACGCTCCGCTAATTTTCTTAGCTGTGGCTGGCAAGAAGGGTTGTAAAACAACGCTCAACTTCGCTGTAATCTGCATCGCGATGTACATAATTGTACGTACACGCTCCTCGTTTGCAGGATCTTTCACCATCTTCCATGGCTCTGTTTCTGCAAGGTATTTGTTTCCGAGGCGCGTCAAATTCATGACTTCCGCTTGAGCGTCTCTCAATCGATATTGGTAGACCAATTCAGAAATCCTACCTGGGAATTCAGCCATTTGATCTATTACGGACTGATCTAATTCTGTAAATGCTCCTGGTTCAGGAACAAGTCCATCGTAGTATTTCTGGGTGAGAACAGTAACACGATTCACAAAGTTTCCTAAGTTGCCACCTAACTCGTTGTTCACACGTGCTTGGAATTCTTTCCAAGTAAATTCGCTGTCTTTGGTTTCGGGAGCAATGGCAGTTAACACATATTTTAACTCGTCGATTTTATCTGGGTGAGCCTCAATGTATTCGTGTAGCCAGACTGCCCAGTTGCGTGAAGTGGAAAATTTATCTCCTTCTAAGTTCAAGAATTCGTAAGCTGGAACATTGTCTGGAAGAATTAACCCTTCATGTGCTTTTAACAAGATCGGGAAGATAATGGCATGGAAAACAATATTGTCTTTCCCAATGAAGTGAACCAGTTTGCGATCGCCTGTCCAGTAGTCTTTCCAATCCTTATCTTGGTCTGCAGCCCATTGCTTAGTAGCTGAAATGTATCCGATTGGCGCATCAAGCCATACATATAGTACTTTTCCGTCTGCGCCCTCCAAAGGAACTTTTACTCCCCAATCAAGGTCGCGTGTCATAGCACGAGGACGTAGTCCACTATCAATCCATGACATGCACTGTCCAACTACTTGGTTTCTCCATGCTTTAGGATCGTGTTGTTGCGCACCGTCTAGTTTTCCTTCTTTGATCCATTCTGTCAACCATTCCTCATGATTCTGCATCGGCAAATACCAATGAGAAGTTTCTTTCATGATAGGCGTCTTTCCGCTCAAAGTTGATTTTGGATCGATCAAATCTGTCGGACTCAATGCTGATCCACAGTTTTCACATTGATCACCATA
>JBFHGY010000266.1:0-5120 GCA_041582905.1 Crocinitomicaceae bacterium
ATCAACTTATTACAAACGGAGACAAAGTCGAGTTTTTTCGACTTTCCCTTGGCGACTGGCAAACAAACATAATTCACTTTCACCTAACCAGAGTCAAAAATCCATTTGCCGAGTTTTCATTATCATCCAAATCAGAATAATCTAGCCGCCAGAAGTACGTGCCATCGCTGCAATCCTTGTTATTGAACTGACCGTCCCAGCCTTGATTAGAATCGCTGGTTTCAAACACAATTTCACCCCATTGATTAAGGATTACTAAATGATAATCGTTCACACCTTGTAGACTTACGGGGTAATAGGTGTCATTGGTACCATCGCTATTCGGGGTAAAGACATTTGGCATTTCTATATGAACCTCAGCTTGCTCTGCGATAAGTTCCACTTTATCAATGAAAAAGTAAGCAAATCCCTCTGTTAATGCTTGAACCATTGGGATCGTAGTTGTTTCATTACTGGTATAAAAATTACCGATAGTAAGGGTGGTATAATCATCATCAGCGACAAACGTAAAGCTCTCACTTTTCCATATAGTGTCCCAACAAAAATTAGGGATTTCAATTTGAGGAGTGACAGGAATTGTGAACAATGAATTTTGGTATGGGATGTTTTTTGAAAAATAGGCTCCAAAACGATCACTGCCACAAGAAGCAAAATAATCACCTGATCCATTTGTATGAGCGAAAGACAAGGTATAACTTTTCCCTTTTTTCAACGGTTTTATCAATTCGACGGAAATATATTCTCGATAATCTCCTACAACAAGGAATAATCCAGCGATTCCACTACCCGAAAATGGCTCAACTGTTGCAAAGCCAGTATTTGGAAGTTGGACATTAGAACCAGGTAAGGCATCCGAATGAAAAAAATCTGGTGTTGCCCAATTGGGATTTATCCAATGTTTGCAACTATTGAGATGCCCCTGTTCAATGGGTAGTTGGAGATACTCTTCAAAATCGCCATTGGGAACTAGGTTTTGTGAAAGAACCGAAAGCGGGAAACCTAGCAGTAATAAGAATGAAAAAATGACTTTCATAGCAGTTGTTTTAACCAAAATATGGATTAATCTCAAAAGATAAATCAACTAAGATTTGCTAAAACGTGAACGAATGAATGAATTGATTGAAAGGTATGGTTTCAAATTTAATCTGATTGGACTTTGCCATCATAACACTACATTTAGAAGAAGTTGCTACTTTTAGCTGAAATCAAAACGCTGCGATTTTAATTCAATTATCGTGGAACAAAAATGAGCGCTCATGGGAATGATTTTGAACTTGATCAGAGTAAGCGAAGAAACGTTGGAGGGATTTCTGGCTAATTCCGAATTACTCGAGGAAATGGTTTATGACGCGGAGAATTTTGATGCGGAATGGTATTGTGATGTAGAAAAAGCCTGGGATGGAGTTCAGTATTTGATCTCAGGAAAAAGTGCCATGCATTTAAACACCCCGTTATCACCTGTCGATAGAGCATTGTTTTCTCAAACTTTTATTGATGTCGAACAAGATTTGGGGTATGGCCCAGGGCAATATCTTTCATCAAAAGAAGTGAAAGAAACTTATGCCGCACTTTCATCATGTTCGATAGAGGATTATGGAAAAAGATATAACGGTGCGGACATGGATGCTCAAGGAATTTATCCCGGTGGATGGAGCGATGAGGAGTCTAAAGAGTACGTCATCGATTCGCTGAAAGATCTCATCGAATTTTATGCTCAAGCCTCGAAAAACAATGAAGCGGTAGTGACGTTCATGAATTAAAGTGATCGCCAGAACGAATCAAAATAAGTTGGCTGTCAGCAGATGATGATTCCATGGATTTTCTCCATTCAATTTTAACATCACTATATTTATCCAAACCAACAGATACGCGTATGAAAGCCATTTTTACGATTGCCCTATTTATTTTTCCCTTTTTATTGAGTGCTCAGCAAGGAATTGTTTGGGGAGATGAATTAACCGTAGCAGACGGAAGTGTATACGGAAATACCCGTCCACGATTGACTACAGATGCCAATGGGAACCCGATTGTTTTATTCGGTAAATCCGGAGCTGGAGATTTATTCGTGAGTAAATTGAATGGCTCGACGTTTTCTACGCCTCTTCAGGTAAATCCCATTGGATTTGATACTTATTTGGCGAATTGGACGGGACCAGACATTGCAGCAAAAGGCGATACGGTCGTTGTTGTTTTCAAAGCACAACCCATTTCAACAGGAAATATTTACTCAGTTCGATCTACGGATGGTGGAGTCACATTCAGTGATACCATTCGCGTAGATGATTACGACGCTGGTGAAACATGGATGCCTGCTCTCGATATGGATAATGATGGAAATCCGCATGTCACGTTTATGACGTTTGCTCCAACGGGTGGCGATGAACGAATTGCTATTTCTCACTCTTCGGATGCAGGCTTGACGTACGCTCCACTACAAACGGTGACGTCTTCTGTTCCCGGAGTTGCATGTGATTGCTGTCCGCCTGAATTGGTGACAAAGGACAATTATCAATTGGCACTTTTCAGAAATAATGAGTCAAACATTCGGGATATTTGGGGAGCTTTATCAGAGGATAATGGAACGAACTTTCCGTCGACTGCCAATCTAGATCAGTTGGGATGGAGCATCAGTAGTTGTCCGTCAACGGGGCCACATGGCGTTATATCAGGTGATTCAGCATACGTTGTTTTTGCTTCAAGAGCATCGGGAGCGTACCGAGTATATGTGAGTGCATCCGGTTTATCGGGAGGACTTACTTTGAATTCCGTAACGATGATGACACCGCCAACCTCACTTTCCAGTGACCAGCAAAACTTCCCACGCGTTTCGGGAGCCAATGATACCATTGTGATGATTTGGGAAGAACGCGAAATGGTGGATACGGATATTCTCGCGGCTGTTACCACATCAGGAGATATGAACGAATTGACTTCCTTCAAAGCACAGGTCAACGTAAATGGCGATGGTTTTCAAGGTAAGCCGGATGTATATTACAGAAACGGTGTTGTACACGCTGTATATCAAGATTTGGAATCAGGAAATGTCATTTATCGAAGTGGGACTGTGGCCGATGTCACAGCATTGAATGAGTTATCTTCTTCAAATGTGTCTGTCTTTCCCAACCCGACAAATGGAACATTCTCCATGGTTGGACTTGAAAATAATGTAAGTACTTGCTCATTGTACTCACTTGACGGAAACGAAGTGAATCTGATCAAAATTGGAGACAGCTATGAAATAGAGAACGCAGAAAGTGGTGTTTATTTCGTGCGAATTGAGTTAACCAACGGATCGAGATTGACTAAGCGTATTGTTTTGATGTAATGGATATGAAATCAATCCAACTCATCCAAAAGCGATTTCACCTGTTCATCTTTATATCCCGACTTTAACGTAGTTAATTTCTTCAGTTGCGCCCTTGCCTGATGGGTGTTTCCTTCTTTTAAGAAGAGTAAACTTTGATACCAAAGCGTCTGTGGATAATAATTCGTGCGGTTCTTTTCAACTGTTGATAATACTTTTTGCGCTTCGGCATCTCGATTGAGCTGAATGAGCGCCATTGCCTTGTAGAAAAGAACGTCGTGATCTACTTCCTTTTGTAATGCCTGATTAAAACCTTTCAGCGCAAGCTGGTATTTTCCAAGTTCGTAATGAGCGAATGCTTCTTCCAATGAATTTTTTTCGTTTCCATCTCGCGTGATAGGTGCATAAAGATTGGGATAGGGTTCGTAATACTCCGCATACAGCGCTTGTGGAGTTGAAGCGGATTGATTCCAAAGATAGAATCCTGCAAGCCCCAAAACAAGGGCAATGCTTGCCGCAATTCCATATTTTCTGAAGGAACGTGTTCGTGTCTTTTGGGATTCGATCTGAACGAGTTTTCCTTTTAATCGATTGTATTCAGAAAGTCGAATTCCATCGCGGATGGATTGAAAATCTTCCACTTCTTGCTGGAATGCACTGTCGGTCGCTAGTCGACGCTCGAATGCTTCTAACTCCGCTCCTGAGAGCTGTCCCGTAACGTACCGTCTTATTACATCTTCCTCCATCACACCGATTTTATTTTTTCACGCAAACCTTTCATGCATCGAGATTTATGACTTTTAACCGTGTTCTCATCCTTGTAATCTGTTGCTTCCACAATTTCTTTGATGCTGTAGCCTCGATAATAGAACAGTTCAAGCACTTCTTTACACTTAGCACCCAATTGACGAAAAGCTTCGGCTAACTGTCTACTTCGAGTTGAAGTGTCGATGTCTTCCGTTTCAATGGCTTCAGTAGATAAGACTTGACCTTCCATGCGAACGAGTTTTCCTTTCTTTTGCGCTGCCTTGTTGAGTAGATTTTTCCCGATTCCGAATAAGTACGTTTTTACCGTGCTCTGCTCTAAGATCAGCTGTTTTTGAACAAAATTTTGAAAGAGCGCGATCACCGCATCCTGATAAATATCGAGAAGTTCGTCCTGATCAAACGCGTAGTTTTTTCCGAATGAAAGAAATCCTTCTTTGTATTCATTATACAACCATTCGAACGCTTGTTCATCCCCGTTTCTCAACTTTTCTTGCAAGGATAATTCTGTGCTCTTCATTGTATTGGTGGAATAGAAAGTAAAAAGGTTAACATTTTCATGTGTCGATGTTAACCTTTTGTTTTTACGCTCCACTAAGTTATAAAAACAAGCAAAAAATGAGACAAATCAGCAACAAGTTCTTCATCGTTATCTCTTTGACGATGATGTCGTATTCGGCAAATGCTCAGTTTTTAAAGGAACTGGGGGAGCGGGTAAAAGAACGGGCAAAATACCGAACAGAGCAAAAAGTAGATGAAAAAACAGACCAGGCCATGGATAGTTTGTTTGTGAAAAGAGAACGAAAATCATCGCCGGGTGGAAACGAGAATACATCAACGGAAAAAGCTGCTTCGGGAGGAAGTTTTTCAGATGTGTTCACCTATGCCTTCACTGCAACAATTGAAGTAGAGACCTATAAAAAGAAGAAAACCGAACAGAACACCATCATTCAATCCTACGGAGATGGAAGTTTATTGAGCACGGTTGAAAACAATACCATTTTACACGATTTAGAGAATGAACGTGTTTTTGTGATTGATACACTCTCCA
>JBFHGY010000267.1:0-5114 GCA_041582905.1 Crocinitomicaceae bacterium
AACACCCTGAGTTGTTTTTACTCGTTACTTTTTTCTCACCTTCAGGATTTGAACACTACCAAAAGCGAGAACATCACGCCGATTACGTGTGCTATCTTCCGTTGGACACACCCAACAACGCAAAACGCTTTATCCAACATTTTTCTCCCTCGAAAAGCTTCTTTGTGAAGTATGAATTTTGGGGAAACTACATTTTAGCGGCTAAAGCTGCAGGAAGTGAATTGTATAACGTAAGTGGACTTTTCCGACCTAATCAACGATTCTTTAAGTGGCACGGTGGATTCTTTCGAACCATTTTGAAGCAATTTGATCATTTTTTTGTGCAAAATGCCTCCTCAAAAGAATTGTTGAGTTCAATTGGGATTCAAAACGTGACCATCTCTGGTGATAGTCGTTTCGATCGCGTTTTGGAAAACCGAGAAAAAGCAAAAGACAATCCGATTCTCGAACAATTCAAAGGAAGTAATGAACTTGTGATTGTAGGGAGCTCATGGCCAGCTGATGAAGCTATTCTTGTTCCATGGATCAATTCGACATCACAGCGCGTGCTGATTGCTCCTCATCAGGTAGATGACAAACACGCAACGCAAATTGCGTCTGGTATAACGCGAAAAGTAGAACGGTATACCCAAATCAAGGATGCTCCAAAAGCAGATACCGAAGTATTGATTTTAGATACCATTGGACACCTCGCCAGTGCGTACAAATATGGCACGATTGCTTACGTTGGAGGTGGATTCTCGGGAAGTTTGCACAACATCCTAGAACCTGCCGTTTTTGGTCTCCCCGTTCTATTCGGACCGAAACATTCTCGTTTTCCTGAAGCACAAGCCTTTATTGATGGAGGTTTTGGATTTTCCGTTTCAACTACTGCTGAGTTTGAAGCTGCGTTTAAGACGATCCAAAACGACTTTGAGTCGATTAGCTCCAACGAGCAACAATTCGCTGAATCCAATGTAGGCGCCTCCACTCTCATTTTTAACCAAACATTTGCGTGATGAGTAAATTGGCTTCGTTTCTTTCCGAGCTATCCGATCATGAACTGAAAGCCTTCTATCACTTTCGCTACAAACAATTCATGAAAGGATCACAGGAAAATATTGATTTGGAAATGCAAAGCAGAGGCATTCTTCCTGTTGATTTTGAAGAGATATTCAGACAAGCCCGTCACTTCACCTATGAACCCGATCCGAACGTGTGTCCGAGATGTCTCTCAGAAAAATTTTACACCGCTCACGAAGTGGAAATAATTAGCTATTCGTACGCCACCGAGGAGTTGGATGTCGATTACAAAACCTGTCTAGTCTGTCTGTATTCTCAAGACAAAGAAGAAAGCGAAAGTGGATTCGTTGGTCCGTTTGGGTTTATTTACAAGTTGATCACTCGGAAGAAATAATTCCAGATGGAATCCACTGAGAACGATAACAACTACCGTACTTTTCTGAACATCGAGATGAGTGCGATCTGGAAGGGAATCGTATCGTTTATACTCACCTTGCTTTTCTCATATCCCATTCTCCGATTGCATCTTGGCCCATCAGAGATGGATAACTCAATCGAATATTATATCATCATTCCCATTGTATCTATTGGATACTGGATAATCTACCTCATTGTTTGGATGATATTCCTCTACACACTATCGAGTGTTTGGAAAGAAAAGAAAATGTATCACTTAGCAGCATTGATAACTTCTTCCACGACATTAATCATTTCATTTCTGAACTAAGATTCTAACGGCGAATTTATCAGAATGCTTCCAGAGTTAAACCAGAGTTATAGTGACAGCATTCGATAAAAGTCCTCTGCGACAGTCGCTAATTCAAACTCATGAGTTAACTGTGCTACTTGGGATGAAAAGACCTTATACTCCTCGTTAGTCATATTTCGAAATTGCTCGATCCGATTGACAAAATCATCATCTGAGCGACATAAGTATCCGTTCTTACCCTCAACGATGAATTTAGAATTTTCACCAATTTCAGAGCCAACTACTGGTACACCACAACTCAAGTATTGTTTCAATTTGTATGCCGACTTACATCGATTGATCTCAGTATTCAATAATGGAGAAACACCTAAATCAAATGTAGAAACTCGTTTGTACACTTCAGACTCACTTTGCCAGTTGATATTTTTTGGGATGCTCAACTCAACATTTTCGAAGTTTTTGAAAAACGCATGAATTTCGGCTTCCTTCTCTTCATGAACAACACCGAGAATTTCTAGTTTAATTGCTCCTTCGATTCTCTTAATACAAGGTAACAACAACTCATACATATTTTGTTCATGCTGCCCCCAAAAATTACCAATCCAACCAATTTTGAACAATTCATTGCGTTCAGCTTTACGATAACCATGTTGGGTCGTTGCAGAGGTCAACAATAATACATTATCATTAAATTGAGAACAATATGCATGCAATGCACCACTACCAACAAACACACCCCGCACATTTCTTAGAAACCAGTGAATCGTTTTGGGGTCACATTCGACGTATTGAGCATCATCCAAATCATAAAAGCAAATACTTTTATTGAATACAACTATAAGCTTCAAAATAGTAGCATACACCCCCCGAGAATGAACGCGCTGGATGATTACGCGCGTATTCCTTCGACTCCGAAAATGTATAGAACAAATCAAGTAGATAAAACGTGCTATTTTCCCGAAACGCCAAGAAGGAGTGAATAAATACGTACGAAACTCAGCGTCGCTACTCAGCTCATTTAAAACATGGTAACCGCGATATCGCACACTGGGAGAGCGCAGGTCATAAAATGCAAACCAATAAATGTGGCGATTAGGCATAGAAGTATTTTGTATACCTAACGATTAAAAAATGTACTCGGTTGATTGAAATTTACTTCCAGCTCAATAATTTCATCTGCTCAGCGTCTTTTTTTGCACCATACAACAACTGGACAGAGCGAACGATTTTTTCGATACTTCCCCACTTCGTAGATCGATTGGGAGACAATGCGATAATCTGGCGTGCTGGAACTTCTCCAATGGAAGAACGAATACGCTTGTATTGAGATGATTTCTTAGCAACCGAGCGCTCAGGAATAAGGGTATATCCGCCGTTCATCTCCACCATTTGACGGAGCAATTTCATGTTTCCTCCCTCGTAATTCCATTCGTCCTGTTCGTTGTTCAAGTTGCAGAAGTGAATCATTTGCGTACGCAGACAATTTCCAGACGTGAGTAACCATGGGTGATAATTTTCCAAATCCTCTGTAGTTACTTCCTGCGCATCCGATTCTGGTACAAATGCCAGGATTTCCTCGTCAAAAAGTACCGTTGAACGCAATTTTGGATCCGTCACAGGTCCAGCAAGAATTCCCACATCAATCTTTTTCTGATCAAGTGCCACCAATACATCTTCCGTCTTCATCTCCTCAATTGATAATTGCACATCCGTCAATTCCGTCTTCCATTGATTGAATAAATCGGGAACCATATAATCCGCTACCGTTGGAATAATTCCAATTCTCAATCGTTCACGATATACTCCTTTTTGTTTTTCCGTCAGTTCCGAAATTCGTCCATATTCAGATAGAATATCCCGTACGATTGGCAGCAACAACTCACCAAAAGGCGTTAATTCCAATGGAGTTGTCGATCGATCAAAAATCGTGTAGCCCAGCGTATTTTCTGCCTTCTTTAATTGCATTGATAATGTAGGTTGTGTAACGAAACATTTTTCACTTGCCCGTTGGAATTGACGCTCCTCACTGAGCACCAAAATATATTGCATCTGTTGAATGGAAATCATATAATCAATATTTATGATCCGATAAAATTAATCAATATAAATTATACCAGAAGCGCAGTATCTTTGAATTATGGAAAATACAGCAACATATAAAACAGAACTCAATCAGCTATTGGCTAGCTATCAAATTCACTATCAAAACCTTCGATCACTTCACTGGAATATCAAAGGACAAGATTTTTTTGAATTGCATTTGAAATACGAAGAATTGTACAATCGCACTTTGGTGATTATCGACGATTTGGCAGAACGCATTTTGTCGATTGGAGAAACACCGATGTCGAGCTTTAGTCGTTACCTCGCAACCAGTCCCATTTCTGAATTGGAAGTAACTCACGACGGAGCAACAGGTGTAGCGTACATTTTATCTGCTCAACAAGAACTTCTCAAACAAGAACGTGCACTTTTGGCAGCAACCGACGAAGCCGACGATGAAGGAACAAATGCCTTAATGAGTGATTTGATCCGTGAAAAAGAAAAAACAAATTGGATGTTTAAAGCGTGGTTGAACAAGTAATTGCCCTTCGACAACGTTTCGGCAAGCTCAACGCGGCGACTCAGGAACAATACATGCCAAAAATTCAACAAAAAAACCGTAATTTTGCATCGATCAAATGAAGACAAGAAAGAGCTTGATTTGAAATAACAACTAGAATTAAACAACAAACAAATAACAAAGTTAAAATGGGAGTATTAGTAGGTAAAAAAGCGCCATCATTTACAGCACCAGCAGTAGTTAACGGAGGAGAAATTGTAGAAGACTTTTCATTGGATCAGTACCTTGGGAAAAATCCAGTAATTTTCTTTTTCTACCCAAAAGATTTCACATTCGTATGTCCTTCAGAATTGCACGCATTCCAAGCGAAATTGGGTGAATTCGAAGAGCGTGGTGTAAAAGTAGTTGCTTGTTCAACTGACACAGAAGAATCTCACTGGGGATGGTTGCAAGTACCAAAAAACAAAGGTGGAATCGAAGGAATTACTTACCCAATCGTTGCAGATACAACAAAAACAATCTCTGAAGCATACGGAGTATTGGCTGGTGAGTACGATTACAACGAGAACATGGAAATGATCGCAACAGGACCAATGATCGCTTACCGCGGATTGTTCTTGATCGACAAAGAAGGAACAGTAATGCACCAATTGGTAAACAACCTTCCACTTGGAAGAAACGTAGACGAAGCATTGCGTATGGTTGATGCTCTTCAGTTCTTCGAAGAAAATGGAGAAGTTTGTCCAGCGAACTGGCAAAAAGGTGAAGACGGAATGAAAGCTAGCTTCGACGGAGTAGCTGATTACTTGGCTTCACACTAAGCATAATTTCTAACAAATT
>JBFHGY010000268.1:0-5108 GCA_041582905.1 Crocinitomicaceae bacterium
GAACAAATCGGGGCGTCCGTCAAAACCTTGAAGTCGACGACCATAGTTCGCTTGTCCGAGCATACATCCATGTGCGAAGCAGGTACGAACATTCGGGAAACGATTCGCGAAATCTCTCAGTGAGAAAAAGTGTAAAGTATCGGCCGTTTGCGCCATCATCCAAACCAAATGGAAACGCCAAAATTCATCCTTCAACTTTACCATTTTTTGCCCGTCGTATGGGTGAATTTCCACCGCTAACTTGTAGTGATTCGCCAATTCAAAAATAGGAACAACGCTTTCATCGGCTACCGATACCCATTCATCATCTCCATTCAAAAAGTGAGACGGTAGACAGAGTAAATTCATGTTCAATACCTTAACGCATCGTTCAATTTCCTTTAATGCGTCTTCAATAAACAATGGCTGAACAACAAAGCCTGACGTGAATTTATCTGGACGGCGTTGCTGTACGCTTGCATTGAAGTCATTTTGCCAGCGAATCGCATCATACGCATCCTGACGATTCCATCCATTGCAATACACTTGGGAGAGATTCAACATCACCGCATGGTCGATATTGTAGCGCTCCATCCAAATCAATTTTTCATCGAAGAAGAAGCTCGCATCCGTTATTGGTCGAGACCATGTTTCACCTTGTCGCATGAATTTTCGATCCTCATCCACCCAAAACAACTTCTTGTCTTTCATGAATTTAGGAATCTGATTGGGTTCAGGAAGAATATGTCCGTGTCCGTTGATTTTTATTTTTCCCATTGTCGGTATCGTTCGCTTGTTTTTCAAAAATAGAGAAAAGCTTGGGACAATTCTGATACGAGCGTCACAATCTCAAAAAAAACTAATCCCAACTCCGAATGGAACTGGGATCAGCTTTGCTAAGTGATATAATATGTATTATTGCTTAGTTCTTCACGATTCGAACTACTTTTTGTCCTTTATTGTTGAAGATGTGCAAGAAATATACTCCAGATTCAGCTTGTTTCAAGTCTACTTCTGAAGTATTGAATCCACTTCCTCGCTGAACGACTCTTCCTCGAGCGTCATGCACTTCAAATGTAAACTCACCATCTAATTCAATGGTAAACATTCCATTTGTTGGGTTTGGATACACAGACACATTGGTCAATTCATTTTCCTGAAGTGATGAACAGTCTTCCACAACGATTGTTTGCGTTTGCGAATTTGAACATCCTCCTGAATTCGTGTAAGAATATTCAATCGTAAATTGACCTAAACCAGAGAGGGTTGGATCAAAATCGCTCCCTGTCACACCCGTTCCTGCGAAAGTTCCTCCTGTTGGTGTTCCCGTCAGAGCAACAACTCCTGCTGTCTGACAAGTCGTATCTTCTGCAAGTGTAAAAGATACTGTAGGTATCGGACTCACAGAAATCGTAACCGGATTAGAAGTTGAAGAACATCCATTTGGATGCGTGTATGTCAAATCATACACTCCTGGCGTACTCACCACAATACTTGTTGTTGTATCCATCGTACTCCAGAGCAATCCATTTGGATACGTTGTCGATAGGATTACTGAATCTCCTTCACACATCGAAGCAGGACCGCTCAAGTCGATTACTGGAGCAACAGGGGCTTGATTCATCTGCACCGAAATAGATGCAGGAACCGAAGAACAGCCATTCGCATCCGTAAACACCACTTCATACGTTCCCGTTACAGAAGTTGTAATGTCTTGCGTTGTTTCGAGCGTGTTCCACTCATTCCCTGATACGTAAGAAGATGTCAATACTACCGATTGACCTGGGCAAAGTGATGTTGGACCATTTGCCGTAATCGAAGGTGTTGCAGGAATAGGATTCACCGTCACATTGAATGACGATGAAGTAGCAGAACATCCACTTTCTGTCACAGTTACTCCATACGATCCTGTTGTCGTAACCGTGATTGTTTGTGTTGTTTCACCTGTTGACCACATATTTCCTGTTGTCGAAGAAGATGTCAACTGAACAAATCCACCTTCACAGAAAACAGTTAGACCATTCGCCGAAATGGTTGGAGTTGCAGGTGCTGAAGGATCACTCAGCGAAACACTTTGAGCGGACGATGAACATCCGTTTCCGTCAGTATACGTTAAGTTGTAAAATCCAGCAGCGAAACCAGTTCCCGTATACGGTAAAGTAACATTTGAGAACGTTCCAGTTGATGATCCCGTCCAAGAAATATCTCCAGATCCTGATCCAGTTATCTCAATTTCACCTGTGGTCGTTGCACACGCTGTTGGATCACTTACTGTTCCGAGTCCAATCACTGGATTCGGGTTCACTGTGATCGTTGTAGGCGCAGACGTTGCCTGACATCCGTTTCCATCCGTGTAGGTAACCGTATAGGTGCCGCCAGTAGAGACAGTAATCACGTCTGTTGTTTCCGTCGTGGACCAGTTGTTCCCTCCTGTTTCGGACGAAGTCAAGGTAACTGAGTTTCCATCGCAGAAAGTTGTTGCTCCGCTGCTCGCAATCGTTGGTGCTGGTGGCAAAGCATTAATGGTAACCGTTTCCGAAGTTGTTTGTGCTCCTCCGTTGATATCCAAGGTAACTGTTTTAACTCCTCCCGATGTGTAGTTCACTACGTGAGGACCTGCGCCAACTGCTGTTGCCGGAGATGCGCCAACACCGAAATCCCATGACCAATCGGTTGCTCCTTGAGAAGCATCAGAGAAGGTAACGGATTCTGTTGCACAAAAGTTTGTTCCACTCCATGTAAAATCAGCATAATTGGGAGGAGCTACACAGAAGTTATGAATTGCTTGACTTCCAAAGTTGGCCTGAGCCATCTGTACAAGTGTGTCATTCGACTCTGAAATGACATAATAATCACCATCTACACCACACGATCCATATAAAGAACCTGCCATTCCATCTCCGTAGGAGTCATTAATTACGAAATCGTAGCAACCTGCCGAGAGACATACAGAATCCGCATTTAGCATCGTTTGGTTATCATTACTATATGGACCTCCAGCTAACTGAGGTACTCCGCTTGCATTTAGAATTTCCCATGTCGTTTCTGAACCCCAGCAATCTTCAATTAACTGCGTATAAATCTGAACTCCGTTGGCTATTCCATTGTAGTTCACCGAAACTGAATCATTTTCTGTATTCACATCGGCAATTCCGTTTGGCATAGATGTCCATGATTTGAATTCATTCGCTCCACCTGCTGTTACCGAAGGTAAGGTGATGGTTGTTGATGTCCACGATGCCAGATTTCCTGTCCAGTTCAAGGTCGAAATCGTTCCAGTTCCCACTTGATAATGCACATTCACCTGCGTTAATGGGTTCGTTCCATAGTTTCGAAGTACTACTTCAGGAACAAATGATTCACCACAGAAAGATCCTCTCGGATGAGCAACATCTGCGATTCCAGCATCATCTGCCAAAACAGCGATGGAATACGAGGCAGATTCCCAAACACCACGTCCATAGGTTCCTGCTCGTATCATTCCACTCGCTTCATTAATTTCCAAGTCATTTACAATCACATTTGGTAAGTTGATCATGAATGGAATAAAATCTCCTAGTGCATCATCGTGATAGTACACTCCGATGTCCATTCCAACGTATAGCGCATTTGACACGGCAGAAGTCGATTCAAACTTGACGATATTACAGGGTAGATTTGGTAAAGTTCCTGAAACATTTGTCCAAGTAAGTCCTCCATCGGCTGTATGCGCCACTTTTGCTCCATCTGTAAAACCACCGATCGACACCCAAACTCTGAGCGAATCCGTTGGATCGACTTCAATGGACGTAATGATATTCCCATTCAGAATTCCCGTCAAATTGTTCGTTACCTCTGTGAATGATGTACCGTTATTGAGTGTGCGATAGATTTGTTCATTCGTTGCTACGTAGATTACATTGGAGTTTCCATCATAGAACTCAATGCTTCTCAATAACTCAGGGAAATTGTAGGTCGACAATTGATTCCACCCTCCATTGTATTCATGTAAATCATTGTACCCTGCAACAATTCTATTCGCATTAGGATCGAATTGCATGGGCGTCACCCATCTTCCGGCTTCTGGTCTTCCCAACCCTTGATTGGAGTTTCCTCCGTTCGTGGATCGGTACAAGTTTCCATTTTGAATCATTCCGTAGATGAGATTCGAATTGGTAGGACTAATCGCTGCTTCCATTCCGTCCGCACCGTAGTAAACCTTCCATGTTGAATTATTGTAAACGTATCCTCCATTGTCTTGAAGTCCACCTGCAATTGTTGTCACATCGTTTTTCGATCCACCGATTCGGTAGAACTGTCCAATCTGAATTCCATCCGTTAGATCAGTAAACGAAGAACCATTATTAGTTGATTGATAAATTCCTCCGTCGGAACCGCAGTAGATCTTATTTCCATATCCCCGAAGAAAGTGAATATCGGCATGCGTGTAGGCCGCTCCTCCTGGATTACTCCAACTGTTCAATGCTGAGAAATTCGTCCCACCGTTGGTTGACCTCCATACGTTGAGAACTCCCGTGAAAATCACATCGGCGTTTGTTGCTGACGCACCGATTGCCATATCATACCAAGATTGAGACGATCCATCGAAGACATCTGTATTCGTATTTCGAGGAGAAAATGACACTCCGCTGTTGGTTGAACGATATACACCTCCATAATCTCCTGCTCCATCCGCGCGTAATAAATATACATACGCATTGTTAGCTGGTGTTACCGCCAAAGCGATTCGGCTACTCCCTGTTGGGATACCCGTTGCAAGCGTCCATGTTGCTCCACTATTCGTAGAATAACGCACTTCATCGGATGTTGCGGCATAAATAGTTGATGCTGTTCCTGGTTTTAATTCCAAATCGCGGTAAGAACCCGACAATAATTCTGTCCAATTAGCACCTCCATCGGTCGTTTTGAACACACCTCCATTCGACGCCACATACGCAATGTCTTCGTCCGCTGGATCGACCACAATATCTCTCAGATTACCTGCGACGTTTCCGACTTCAGCCCAAGTAAGTCCGCCATCCGTCGACTTTAAAACGCCAATGCTGTACGTGTCCCCACCATCTGCATCACCTGTAGCTAAGTAAATAACATTGCTGTTTGCTGCTGAAATTGCAATAGAAGAAACTCCC
>JBFHGY010000269.1:0-5100 GCA_041582905.1 Crocinitomicaceae bacterium
GAAAGAACGATTGACGGAGGCTATCGACGCGATTTTGTCTTACTAGGCTTGAGCTCAGTTATTCTGCTTTTAAGCAATATTGCTGAATGAATTTCCTAAATCTGTAAACTTTTAGTGCGAGGATTGTTCTTACACTTTCGCAGATAGGAGGTGTGTAGCGATGCGTGAGATTGAGTTCGATATGTCGATCATAACGGGAAAAGATTCCTCAATACTCAAACGCCTACAAGACATAATTAATGGTCATCTAGCGCCAAAACAAAATAGATGAAACGAAAAAACCGACGATAAGCATCGTCGGTTTTTTTATGTAAAACTCTAATGAGTATTAATCTTCACTCACGGTGTACCCAGGGTATTTCGCTTTCGAGAATACAAACTTTGAATCCTCAACTGATGGGTTTGACGTAAATTTCTTCAAGTTGTACGTCATTTTCGTTTGATCACGCATCGACATAACAACGCGTTTCAATTCGTTTGTTGATTCGCTGATGTACAAGACAATGTACGTGTAATCTACTTTTGTATTCTTCGGGTAAAGGTAGATCTGGTGAACAGATTCTCCGCCGATTTTCGTTTTCTTCGTGTATTTACTCTTAAATCCAGTTTCCCAGATCGTCATCAATTTCTTTGGGTTTACAGACTCTTCATCTTCTTCATCAGCATCCGTTACGTAAACCGTTTTTTCTTCTTTGATGATCGTCCACGTTTTAATTCCATTTGAAATTACGGTGTTGTCACCAAAAGAAGCGTAGTATTTATCACCCTTCACCCAGCCTTTTCCAGACATTGAAGTCTTCGAATCGGTAGCGCTACTTTTAATGGTGGAGCTAAATTCGATGTAGAACGACTTTTGATCCTTAATTTTCTTGGATAGTTTATCGAGGATAGCATCTGCCTTGGCATCTTGTCCAAACGACGTAAATGAAAATGCTGCGAATGTAAGTATGATTGTTAAAAATCTCATGTCAATTTGTTTTTCAATGCAAATATCGAAAATTGTGCCAAAAAAATCGGGAAATCTTTAAATTCTCTCCAACTCTTCGATAATTTCTGTTAAAGTATTGTTAAGGATATCGTGCTTGCCTGCATAGCGCTTGATGCGATAGTTTTTTGCGGAATATTCCTGAATGAGTTGTTCCTGGTTTTCCTCAGAATAAAATTCATCCTGATCACCAATAACGAAGTAGTTCGCCTTTTTGGGAGAGGATGCAATTATATTGGGTAGATCAGGAGGAAAGACACATGCCCATAAAATGAGGGCGTCAAATTGTGTTGATCCAAGTTGATCCCAACGTGCCGCTGTTGCGCCTCCCTGCGAAAAACCAAGTAAGTAACGTTCCTCAAATTGATATTCTTCCGAAAGCTTTGCATCGAGGGTGTCAAGAAAACTCATGTTGTCGGAAATATCAGATTCTCTCGCCTCCTTTGTCATCCAAGATGCACCAACTCGACCGCTCGACCCATTGAGGTAGAAACGATGCATTCCCTCAGGTGCGATTATGATGAAATCATTGGCAAGTGAACGGAATTTTCGAATGAAGAACTCAGTGAGCTGTCCATAACCATGTAAAACATATAAGGCCTTTTTTGAGTTAGTTCCTTCATTTAAAACCTGATAACGGTAGGTTTTTGTATGCAAAAGTTGATGCTCCATGTTGCAAAGATAATCACATATTGTCGGCACGAAAATTGTAGTAAATTCGCGAATTATTACCTAAAAAACGTTACGTTTTCATGATCTCTCGACTTTCGACTTTTTTCTTTCTCAGTTTAGCATTTTTCCTTCTCCTTAGTTCTTCTCCAGTTCAAGCACAAGATGTGGTCATCAAGGATAAAATCACGCAGCAATTTATTTTGGATGCAAAGATTATTTCCTACACTCCAAAAGTTCAACGTTTGACGGACGTAAATGGAATTTTCCGTTTGGATCCATTCAAGGGATGTGACAGTATTCATATTTCGGCGCCCGATTATCAAACACTTATTTTGTCGTACGAAGAGATTAAAAAGTTGGGAGTAATCGAAATGGTAGACGAACCTCTTTCGTTTTCTGATATCGTAATTTCAGTTAACCGCTGGGATGAAGAAAAATTGAAAGTGCCGAATAGAATTGCTACAATCAACTTGAAAGATGCTGAACTGCTTGCGCCGCAAACTTCTGCTGACTTGCTCGAAACAAGCGGATACGTATTTGTTCAAAAGAGTCAATTGGCAGGAGGCTCCCCGCAACTTCGTGGTTTCGGAACTAATCGCGTGCTGATTTCTGTGGATGGAATTCGAATGAACAATGCCATTTTCCGTTCAGGAAACCTTCAGAATGTGATTTCACTCGATGCCAACGCTTTGGATGGAGTAGAAGTTCTTTTCGGCCCAGGAGCTGTGATTTACGGAAGTGATGCCATTGGAGGTGTTATGAGTTTTAGAACGAAAGAAGCTCAGTTCTCTCCAGACTCTGTAAAAACCTTCATCCCAACTCATTTTGCGACACGTTACTCTTCGGCTTCCAATGAAGTAATGACGCATGTCGATTTCAACATAGGAAAGAAAAAATGGGCATTTCTAACATCGTTAACCTTTTCACGATACGGTGATCTGAGAGCTGGATCGAATGGGAACAGTGATTTTTTAAGACCAACATATCAGGAGCGCATCAATGGAGTTGACTCCACCTTGGTGAATGATGATCCATCGCTACAGATTCATTCAGGTTTTAGTCAGATTAATGCTATTCAGAAAATTAAATATCAAGCATCGAAGAATTGGGTGATCGATTATTCCTTTATCTATTCAGAAACATCAGATGCACCAAGATATGATCGTCTGATTCTTGATCGAGACGGAGACGGAATTTTGGATAATGCGGAATGGTACTACGGACCACAAAAATGGATGATGCACAAAGTAGGAGCAATTCATTCGCGTAAAACTGGAATGTACAACGATTTGAGAATTACTGCGGCCTATCAAAATTTCCAAGAAAGTCGTCATGATAGAAAAACAGAGAGTAGCCGCATTCGTCGTCAGTTTGAAAACGTAGATGCGCTCTCCTTAAATGTCGATTTCGACAAGAAAATCAATAAAGATTTTATTCTGTTCTACGGATTGGAAGGTGTAGGAAATCTTGTGGGGTCCAATGCATACCGTGAAGATATCAATACAGGAGAAGAAACAGTGATTAACTCGAGGTATCCAGATGGTTCTACGTGGATGTCTGCTGGAGCTTATGTCAATGGAAAGTACAATTTTGGAGACAAATGGAGTCTGAATGGCGGACTTAGATACAGTTACTACTCAATTGCTGCGCAGTTCGATACAACACTTTTTCCGTTCCCAGTAGTGGAGACGAAAAACAGAAACGGTGCGTTAAATGGTAGTTTGGGTGTAGTATTCAATCCAAACGATCGTTTTCAGGTATATGCGAATTTTGCCACAGGTTTTAGAGCACCAAACATCGACGATTTAGGGAAAGTATTCGATTCGGAACCCGGAGCAGTGGTAATTCCAAATGTCGATTTGAAGCCTGAATACATCTACAATGGAGAAGTTGGGTTTGTATCAGCCCTATTTAAGAACATGAAGATTGACGGAGTGGTGTACTATACCTACGTGGATGATGCCTTGGCACGTGCGAACTTCAATTTTAATGGGCAAGATAGTATTGTGTACGGTGGTGATCTGAGCAAAGTGCAGGCAGTTCAAAATGTGGCGGATGCTTGGGTATACGGAGTGCAAGCAGGTGTTGAGGTTGTTTTAGCAAAAGGACTGAGCCTACGAAGTACAATTAGCTTCCAAAAAGGAGAGGAGTTCAATATTGATAGTGCGGCGTATTATCCTAAAAATCACGTGGCACCAACATTTGGACGAACTTCTTTGATCTATAAGCGAAGACAATTTAAAATTGATGTCTACAGTGCGTATCAAATGGAGTTTGCGCATGAAGACTTACCCTTTGGTGAATCGCCATATCTCTACGCCTTAGACGATCAGGGAAGAGCGTACGTTCCAGCGTGGTATACACTCAATTTTAAAGCAGCTGTCTTCTTCAATAAGCACTTGTCAGCTTCTTTCGGAATAGAGAATATTACTGATCAATTGTATCGAACGGCTGGATCTGGAATCAGTGCACCTGGACGCAATTTTGTTTTTGGATTGAAAGTCTCTCTGTAACGATGAATCGGAAGTAGGCATCAATTTTATCCAACAATCGAGTGGTCAAAAACTACTCGGATTCATCTAGCTTTAAATAGTACTTCATCGTTTCCGGATTGAAAAACCAAAGTTCGTTCAATTTATCCGTCTTAGTAACATCGAGGTCGAATGTGTACACGTCGTCAGGATTCGTAAAAGTAGGATTTTCGAATTTCCCTACGTACGTAACGATGTTCTTGGCAGATGAAATCATTCCAGGTTCATAATCGACGTAGAAGGCAACTGCCTCAGGTGTTCCAAGGCCATCAAATAATTTGATCTGATTCGTTTGTGTGAGTTGCCCGTTCGTAATCGTAAAGAAATTACGGTACGCAGCATTCAAAATACGGTAGTCAACAAGAATATCCTTTTGCTTTTCCGATCGAATGTTTTCAAAACTAATGGATAAATGTGCCTTTGGGCTGGACGGAACTGATTTGGCTGGACTCATTTTCCCTGTAAAACCATCTCGGTAAATGATGAAATTGTACTTCCCCATGTAACCAATGGCGGCTCGTTTGGCTACATTTTCTGAGGCAATGGCTTCATCCACCGCTCGATCTAATAGATTCACAGTAATGATCGCGTCTAAACTATCATCTCCGTCGCAATTTTCTTCGAAAATTTCGTAATCAAGTGGTTTGTCTGCAGTGATGGATAATTCTCTGCGAATGTGCAATTCAATAGCCTCTTTCTTCGATAAACCTTCGTAAGGATCTTTCTTATTCTCTTCAGGGTTAAAAGCAGAGGGCTCTTCCGGGATTTCCGTATCGGTACAACTTGCGAGCACCACCAAAGTCAATATCCAAAAATACTTCATGAATCAAAGATACATGTAAAAATGAAAATCAATCCTTAATTTCGTTCCATGGAAGTGAAAATCGAACAGTCTTGGAAAGAAGAACTCTC
>JBFHGY010000270.1:0-5084 GCA_041582905.1 Crocinitomicaceae bacterium
CTGAACGTATTTCTACTGTTCCGGAAAAGTTAGAATTCTCTGAAGTGACGGATACGATCACATCTTCAAAGAAATACGTCACTGTTGATTGAGACAATCCTGACAAGAACCGACAAGCAGTAATTCCGCTGTATCAATTCTATGATTAGAAACCTTAGGA
Organism: Crocinitomicaceae bacterium; assembly: GCA_041582905.1. GTDB lineage: Bacteria > Bacteroidota > Bacteroidia > Flavobacteriales_D > Crocinitomicaceae > UBA4466. Next base: position 161 of record JBFHGY010000270.1, read on the forward strand.
AGGGCAATCTCTATATCCAAACACTCCGACTTTCCGCAATCTCGGCATTGGAAATGAGGATGAAGGTCTGCGTGATGTGAAGACGAGCAATCATGACACTTTGCGTACCATTTCAAACCATCTTTTCCCATAAACGAATGTAATTCACCACTATCCTCCAAACGATCTAGGATTCGATACACCGTTGTCTTGTTCATTTTTTGATCGAGCTGCTTTACCAACTCCACTACGGATAGCGCATTATCGGTTTGCTCAAATACACCGAGTAGTTCACTCACGGACTTTGTCTTTCTCGAAACTCCCATACGACAAATTTAACGCAACTTAGTTGCATTGACAAATTGATTGATTACTTTCGCAACTGAGTTGCAATAATGCATCAAAACTAGGTGACGCAAACGCTAAAAAAAGCACGCATGATTCCACATACATTTGAAGAATGGCACACGTGTATTACACGAGACTGTAAAATCCATCTTACACCAGAATTCGCAAAGGAGCGTTTAGCAGTGTACTCAGATGAGCATCATCCCGAAACGAAGAAGTTTGTTTCTCTTTATGGAGAACAACATTTAACGAATATCATCCATTGGTTCAACAAGATAAAATGACACAAAGAAAATTACCCGTAACCGTATTGAGCGGATTTCTTGGAGCTGGAAAAACGACGCTCCTAAATCACATATTACACAACAGAGCTGATCTAAAAGTCGCAGTAATTGTAAACGATATGAGTGAAATCAACATTGATGCCGCTCTAGTCAAGAATGAAAACACCTTATCTCGAACGGAAGAGAAGTTAGTCGAAATGAGTAATGGCTGCATTTGTTGTACCCTCAGAGAAGATTTAATGGTTGAAGTGGAACGCCTCGCAAAAGAAAATCGTTTCGATTACCTACTGATTGAAAGTACAGGTATCAGCGAACCCGTACCTGTGGCACAAACCTTTTCATTTATAGATGAAGAAAATGGCATTGACCTCTCAGAATTCAGTTACATCGACACAATGGTTACCGTAGTAGATGCCTTTAATTTCTTCCGAGATTTCGGTAGCCCAGAAACCTTGGAAGATCGTCAAATGACAGACATTGATGGAGATGACCGAACAATTGTGAACCTTCTAACTGATCAAATTGAATTTGCCAATGTCATCGTGCTGAATAAGAACGATTTAGTGAACGAAACGGATCTAGGTGTCTTGAAAGCAGCTATTCAAAAACTGAATCCTTCCGCAAAAATCATCGAATCCACTTACAGCAAAATTGACATTCACGAAATACTCAATACCAGTATGTTCAATTTCGAAGAAGCTGAACAAAGCGCAGGTTGGATTGAAGAACTAAACAGAGACGAACATACACCGGAAACTGAAGAATATGGAATCGGCTCATTCGTATATCGATCTACAAAACCCTTTGACCCCGCACGATTCTGGAAATTCGTACAACACGATTTTCCAAGCCAAATTATACGAAGTAAAGGCTTGTTCTGGTTGGCATCTCGTCCAGACCAAGCACTCATCTGGGGACAAGCAGGAGGGTCGTTGAAAGCTGACAGCGCGGGAGTTTGGTGGAGCAGTATGCCCTTTGAAAAGCGCACTCAATTTATTGGCTTCATTGAAAATCAAGCGACGATTGAAGAAAATTGGGATGCCAAGCTAGGAGACCGCAAGAATGAAATCGTATTTATTGGTCAAGAAATGGATAAGGAAGCAATTATTTCCATGCTCGACGATTGCCTGACCACCGATGAGGAATTGACAACTCTAGACTTAAAAAGAGGTTATCCTGACCAATGGCCCGTACAACGCGTTTATCCCATTAGTTAAATTAAATATCATGACAGAAACAACACATTTTGACGTAATCATCATAGGTGGAAGTTACGCTGGACTCTCAGCAGGTATGGCGTTGGGAAGAGCATTGAGAAACGTTCTTATCCTAGATAGCGGCACACCGTGTAATCAAAAGACACCACACTCGCACAATTTTCTCACCCAGGACGGAGAAACGCCTAGTTCAATTGCAGCAAAGGGACAGCAACAAGTGTTAAACTACCCTACTGTCCGCATTCATGAAGGTCTTGCTCTTTCAGGAGGTAAAACAACCGAGGGTTTTAGTATCACAACCGAAAAAGAAGAGCGTTTCACCGCTAAGAAACTCATTTTCGCAACAGGATTACGTGATGTCATGCCAGAGATCAAAGGGTATTCAGATTGCTGGGGAACTTCCATCCTGCACTGCCCATATTGTCATGGATACGAAGTGAAACATCAACCTACTGGAATTTTAGCCAATGGTGATGTCGCCTTTCATTATGCCCAACTCATTTCAAATTGGACGCGAGATCTTACCATTTATACAAATGGATCCTCAGAATTTAGCGACGAGCAGAGAGAAAAGTTATCACAGCATCAAATTTCCATTGTTGAGAAAAGGATAGCTGAGTTAGCGCATGAAAACAATCACGTGAAAGCGATTGTCTTCGAAGATCAAACACATGCAGAACTTAACGCTATTTATACTCGTCCTGATTTCACACAGCAATGTTTGATTCCAGAGCAGCTCGGGTGTGAAATGACGGAACACGGCGTTATCCAAATCGATCCCTTTCAAAAAACAACGGTTGACGGTGTATTCGCTTGTGGCGATTGTGCAAATCCAATGCGCGCAGTATCGTTAGCGGTCGCATCAGGTACAAGTGCAGGAGCTGTCGCGAATAATGAACTTATACATGAATCATTCTGAAAGAAAATAGATCGCATTGTGAGTAATGTTTTCTCCGTACTTAATGAATCATTCGTAATTTTAGCCAATGCGAATACCTATACTTTTACTCACTCTCTTCATTCACTTCATTTCATGGAGTCAAAAGGAAACCAATCCTGCAAGGGTATTAACTTATGCTACCAGTCTGAAAATAAACAATGATGATTTACCAGATTATCTGAAAGAATATCTCAATCAAAAATACGGTGATAGTTTACATATTGTCTACGACGCATCTGGCAATATCCGAATGAACTACTTCCGAAGTGGCGAATCTGGGATCATGTACAACATCTACAATGCCGAGAAGCATCTTCTCTATGCAAGATGGAAAAACATCGACACCCTCTATTATTACGATGCTTCCATTAATGAATACATCCTCGACTCCATGAACACTGTAGAAACGGCTAATGGATCAAAAGTTGAGTACTACTCACATCATCCAGAGGTCAATGGACCTGCCATTCAGGAATTCTACTTTGTTAATGATTCATTACATGTGGACCCTGATCTGTATATCGATTTTCAAGATTTCTTCTTCCATTCGATAATCTCCCAATCTAGAAGACTACCTGTCAAAACTGTTATTCGATCCGATGACTTTACCATCACGCGTGTCTTAACGCACTCACGTATTATTACAGAACTAAAGAAATCCATCTTTGAAGACAATGGAAAGTTTCCTTTAAAACTTTACTAATTTGAAAAACATGCACTTTCTTGTTTTGTTTTTGGCGATTCTTTCCATTGCCTGCACTCCTAATCCTACTGATAAAGAAAAACAAGCCGCATGGAGTGAATATCTGGATGAAGATTTTGAAATTGTCGATACGATCATTCGCTATCACCTCACGGATACCTCGTTGACGTTGACTTTCGATAAACCACCCATATTTAACCAATGGTTGCTCGAAGTCGGAATATCCGACACATCAAATCAAACGCTTATTCATCTACCCGAAAGGGAAGGAGATCATTTGGACACCGTATACTTTAAAAAAGGTCAACTAACCTTCCGTAACTTTCATTTGAATGATGTTTCTCCAGAAAATTGTACCATTTGGATCTATTTATGTCCGCTCATTCCTGGGAAACAGTTGTGGTCTGACCCATTACTCAGTTTTCCTTATATGATGGTTGATAGGGACAGCAATCATACCTTGAAACCGTGGACCAAATTTCACGAATCCAACTACATCACATTCAACAAGACTCATTACGATACACTCTCTTCAGAATTACAAAAACACTGCACCCTCAAAAAGGCAGAATATATCAGTAGACAATCCGTCTTCTTCCCAAATACACACGCATCAAACGTTTCCGACTCACACAGGAGCTGTCGCGAATAATGACTTGATCTACGAGGAGTTCTAAGGTGTATTTAGGAAATATCTCTGGTGTTGATGGAGAAACAGGAATAGTACGCCCTCCCAAAGTATCAGTAAAATCTGCAAGTTGTTCCAACCCTTTCGTATTTCCTCTCGTTAAAAACGAAAAGGTGCGAACGCGCTTTACTTTTACATTTTAACGAAAACCTAACACCTTGCTCTAACAGGGCAACCACCTTTATGAAACAACTGCTATTCCTACTGATGTTAGTGATCACTAACGTACTCTGCGCTCAAAGCTTGTACATCAATGAAATCATGAGTGCAAACGAAACAAGTTTGCTAGATGAGGACGGTGACTACTCCGACTGGATTGAAATCTACAATGCCTCATCATCCACCATATACCTCAACGATTTTCACCTGAGCGACGGTTTTAGCGACATCGAAAAATGGATGTTTCCTGATATTAGCATTCCAGCAGGAGAGTTTCTTGTGGTATTTCTCTCTGGAAAAGACCGATCCGTTGCTGGTAATGAGTTACACACCAACTTTAAGTTACGATCAACAGGTGAGTACGTTATTTTAAGCAATCAACTCGGACTAATTATTGATCACTTCCTCCCAGTCCTTCTCGAGAAAGATCACAGTTACGGCAGATTACCCGACGGAACAAATACAGTTGGCTACCTCACTAACGCAACACCAGGTAGCACTAATAACACGACTGATTTTGTTCAGTTCATCGACTTTTCCCAGCCGCAAGGCTTCTACCCAAACTCGTTTCATTTGGAATTATCCTGCGACGACACCATTTACTAC
>JBFHGY010000271.1:0-5077 GCA_041582905.1 Crocinitomicaceae bacterium
ATTGGCTTCGTGTTCAGTGTTGCGGCATCAGCAAAGTAGGATTCTTTGGTCGCCTTGATGAAAATTTCTTGATTCTTTTGTAATTCCTGACGGTAGAATCCATTCTCATCTGTGAGCACTTCGAAGGGTTCAAAGATAAATTCAATGTCTTTAAACGTCAGTTTTGTCTCTGGCAAAGGATCGTTCGTTTCACTGTCGTAGGCATATCCTTCTAAGAAGATGCTGATCGGCTCGTTGCGTACTTCATAAATGTCGTAACAGTGTCCGCCCTCACAATCTTCTCGATCGCTCGACAGATAACCTCGTCTCATCAAAGCGTCCCAAATCATGTAGGAATCATCTTTACTCGAGTTAATAGGCGTTCCTAAATTCTCAGGATCCTGATACACGCCGTAATCAGCGTTGTATGAAGCTTTGTAGACATCTAAACCTCCAATCGAGTTGTGTCCATTCGAACTGAAGAACAATACGGAGGATACTTCATGAAAGAAAGGCGACATTTCGTCTAATTCAGAATTAACGGGTCGGCCGAGATTAACAGCTTCTCCCTGTACGTTTCCAGTTTCATCCAAGGCGATACGCCAAAGGTCTAATCCGCCTTCACCACCAGGTCGATCACTTGAAAAGAAGAGTGTTTTTCCATCCGTAGAGACAAAGGGGTTGATGCTTCGATAACCCGGAGCGTTTACGGATTCTGGCAATTTGTACGCATCGTAGAACTTAAAATCTACCATACGAGCGAGATAAATGTATTGTTCCGACTTCTTTTCATCTGACCAGCGCGTGTAATAAATCACACTGTTTTTACTGTACGAACCCGAGGCATCGTGTTGAGCAGAATTCAATGGTCGTCCAAAGTTCTTCGCTTCTTTCCAGGTACTATCAGATGCCTTTTCAGTCCAATATAAGTCGCATAAATAAGCAGATTCTTGCTTTTCGGGATCGAATACAACTCCACCATCGCGGGCGCTGGTAAATAGGAGACGATCCTCGCGATCAAAAAACATTGGGGCAAAGGAAGCCGTTCCTTGATTGAATACGTTGGTGTCTGCTTTTCGAATGGAAATTAAATCGTGATCAATCGATGGAGTCATGGCGTACTCACATCCTTTGATGCGCAATTGTGCACTGCGAAGGAGTGAATCAGAATACTTATCGTTCGCAATGTATTCATTGAAATAGGTGATCGCCGACTCGTAATGATTGTTATTCATTTTCGCTGTCGCAAGGTGATAGACATCCTCAGGATACGATTTCACCGTACGTTGCTCAGAAAAATGCTCTTCCGCTTTCTTGTAATCGTAGGTTCTGAGATAACACATCCCGATTTGGTGATCAATGTAGTCTCGAATCGGAACAAATACGTTTGAGTCAATTTCTCGTTCTTTATTCTTGAGCTTCTGCTTCGTATAATTTACTTCGTAAGGAATGATCATCTTATGCAGTCCAGCAGTGTCGCTTAACGCATTTTGATAATTCAGCAAAGCATTTTGATAGTCCGCTGTACGATAGAATTCGTCGGCATGATAAATCCATACATCGCGCGATTGACTCCATGATAGGAGTGGAGCAAGCATTAAAATGAGAACGATGATTTTTTTCATGAAAGGCATCATTAAAGACGTGGACAAATTTTCGCCGTTTTAGGTTTGTTTTTCTGATGGATGTACGTGAACGATAGTTCGAATCCTCCTCTACCTGAGGAAGCCGTTGAAAGTGTCGACACATTGAAATCGTAGCTAACTTTTGCTACGAAGTGATCCATTTTTGCTCCGAGGGTGAGGATGCCTGCATCTGCCGTTCGATAGATGAATCCTCCTAGCAAATACAACTCGGCCCCATTGAGGTAGTAGCCGATGTCCACCGCGTACGTTTGTTCTTGGAACTTGCGTTGTTGCATGTGTAAGATCTTTGGAAGAACGTAGAATTTCTCTGTAATGTTGATGCGTGTTCCAGCGTGAATGTAGTAACGAACTGGCAATCGATTGTCTGCTCCAAAAAACGACTCTTTTGGCTCCAATAAATTAAAGGCAGAAACACCGATGAATGGATTGAGCAGACTTTGCTGCTTCGAGTAGAAATACATGATCCCGGTATTCGTTACAGGCACTACAATGGATTGACCGGAAAAGCTTTCATCAGCGCTGATGGTCGGATCGAACCCTCCTCCATTCACAGTGGTATACTGATTGTTGTACGTCAACAATTGATATTCGACTGATTTCTGAGATAATCCTGCCTGCAGTCCAAACGAAAGATTGTGATTTTTGGCTGCATCTACAGGTGTTGTGTAGGCCGCAGAAACCAATCCTTCGGCTACATTGTAGTTACCAATTCCCGCTCGGAAGTTCATGATTTGAGCTCCAAAGCCCCATTTTCCCTTCGGGATATCTACACTTAACAGCGCCGAGGTATATGGTTTGTAGTTAACCGATTTCCATTGCGTACGGTACTGAGCATGTAAACGCCAGTCACCTTCAAAGACGCCTGTCATGGCCGGATTCAAATAAAGTGGGGCAGCATCATACATGGACAAATGCGCGTCTTGTGCTCTGCCCGTAAAGGAAAGCCCCAAAAGAAATACTATCGGTAGAAGTCGTTTGTTCATCATCATCTCGTTAGGGTAACATCGCCCGACTGTTTAATAATTTTCCCGTTGGAAAGGGTGACAACAAATGTCCATGTATACACACCATTTGGAGCAGGTTCGCCCTTGAATGTTCCATCCCAACCCATATTTTCACCATTTGAAGAGAAGATCAACTCTCCCCAGTTATTGTAAACATTGTAGTCGACCGATTCGAATGGCCCTCCTCGAACAATGTGCACATCGTTTTCTCCATCACCATTTGGAGTGAATCCACTTGGCAAAACAGGAGGAAGTGCAATTACAACTACTTTTGAAATCGTGTCTTGACAGCCATCCGCATCCGTTACATACAGCGTGATCGTGTACTCACCACCTTCATCATAACTGTGAATCGGATCTTGAACGTTGTTTCCTTCGCCATCACCAAACTCCCAAAACCAAGAGTTGATTCCATTTCCTGACGATTGATCAGAGAAGTAGATGTTCTCCAAAACTAAAGCAGGATTTGGGATAAAGGTGAAATTCGCATCAGGTGCAGGATAAACAAATACGTTGATTGTTGTATCGTCCGAACATCCCAAATCAGATGTCACGGTTAAGTTGATAGGGAACCCTCCAGAACTGTTGAAGACAAAATTGGGGTTTTGAACATTCTGTGTGTTTCCATCTCCGAAATCGTACAACCATTGGGTGATGGTTCCATTGGAAATAAAGCTAAGATCGGTGAAGTCAATTGGTGTATTTTCACAAGCGGAAATCGGTGAGAAGTTCGCAACCGGAACAGGATTGACCGTTACAGGTTGTGATACGGTGTCGGAACAACCGTTACTTGCCGTCACAATTAATTCTGCAGTATACGATCCATGTGCTGGGTACACGTGGAGAGGATCTTGAACGATGGATGTGTCTCCATCTCCAAATGACCAATCCCAACCAGTAATCGATCCGCTGGAAATCGTTGAGGCATCCGTAAACTCGCTATTCGATCCGAAACACGCCATGTTTACCGTAAAATCTGCCACAGGTGACTCAAGGAAGTCAATTGTGATCATGTCGTTGTCAGGCACACAACCAAAGGCATTGGAAGTGGTAAGAATCAAGTTAACCGATCCGTTGGCGATATCTTGTGCCGAAGGATGATAGTTCGTGACCAAAAAGTTATTACTCGGGCTAAATGTCCCTGTTCCCATTGTTGACCATGAACCCGTCGTATTTGCACCTGAAATAGATCCATTCAATTGAACCACTTCGTTATTACAGAATTGTTGATCGATTCCAGCATTCGCAATGGGTGGTTCTATGAAGAAAATACGTAAAGAATCTTGCTGCGAAGGACATACTCCTGCCGTTGTTGTCAAGAACATATCGACGAATCCAGCTGTTGTGTCTGGAGATGATATGGTATAGTTGGTATTCAATGAACCTGGAGAAGTGATGGTTCCAAATCCTCCTGTCGACCACGTAGTGGAAAATCCAGAGGAAACAGTTCCTGTCAAATCAATTAAACTGAGGTTCGCACAAATACTATCCTCAGAGGTAATGGCTACTTGCGGTGCATCTAGGAAAGTAATTTGAATGTCATCTTGAACGGCTAAACAGTTTCCGTTATTGGTGGATGTCAATGTCAAAACAATGCTTCCTAACACTGTGTCAGCGCTACTTACGTTGTAATTTGTTACAGGATTACTCGCTGTTGGGGAATAACTTCCAGAACCAGAAGTGGTCCAAATTCCACTGGTAGTTGAACCTGAAACAACACCATTCAATGCAATATCCGAATCTGTTTCACACACGACTAAGTCGGCTCCAGCGAAAACTGTAGGAGCTTCCGTGAAATGAATGATCACCGAATCGATATGGTCAGGACATGAGAAGAAGCTTCCTGCCGATGTGAGGTAAAGAATCACACTGTCGTTTGCGATATCTGTTGGAGAAGGCGTGTAGGTCGTTGACAAACTTCCAGGGTTCCCAAATGCCCCACCATTTCCGCCCGACCAATTGGCTCCAGCCGCAAAATCGACATCTCCAGAAAGAGAAACAGCCGTAATGTTATTCTTACAATACGAATCGGTTGGTCCTGCTTCAGCAACAGGCGATTGAATAAAAGTAACCACGATGGTATCGCTCACGGGATCACAGTTTCCAGTTGATTCAAGTACAAATGTGAGCGGCCCCTGTGTGTAATCTCCAGGACTGAAATCGTAGGTGGTCACGAGGTTCGTTGGATTGTTCAATGTTCCCGTTCCATTCAATACAGTCCAAATTCCTGTTGTAGTTCCTCCTGTGACACTTCCGTTGAGATCGATACTCGTAGCGCCATTACACAAAGTGGTATCGTTACCAGCTCGCGTAAATACCTTTCGGTTGAATGACGACATGTAGTGATAGAGACAGCCTGTCGAAGCTCCTCCGTTAATCACTCCCAAAGAGAACAAACCAGTGGAATTCGTAATCAAGTTCTGCGTACCAACGGCAATATCACTGGTC
>JBFHGY010000272.1:0-5075 GCA_041582905.1 Crocinitomicaceae bacterium
ACATGATCTGGTCGTGACCAATACAGTAAAAAAGGAAGATTCAACAACGTGGCTCTGTGTGAAGGATATTTTTTGAAAACGGTAGCACCGCGTCGTTCATCAATTTCTTCGTATCCCGCCTGTGTGGTGAAAACAAGTGATCCCTTTTCGGCTTCAAGAAGTTCTGCGGTATCCCAGCTCGGAACAAAACGTCGGGCATTGAAATGAATCGCGTGACTTTCATACGCGTACAAACTCACATCCCAATTTTTCTCTCGCATTTCTTGTCCAACAATGGAACTAGCCTGGTACGATAGAAGGTTCGGGTAAAAATGTGTTGCCATCACCAGATTAAAGCCAATAGCGATGATGATCACAGGAAAAAGCAAACGCTCCGTTCGATTGCGAAGGAAGCGGAAAACAATCCATGAGAAAACAAATAGTCCTGTCAGGATTAGAGGAAGAAACACGTGCTCGATAGGAAAAATAACGGTTATGATGGCCAATGCAGTCATCCAGAAGAGTTGCATGAATCCGAAGTGCCATCGAGCTACTTTACTACGTAACTCCTCTGAAAGTTGATAAATGAATTGTGCTGTGATGATCGAAGCGAAGGGAAATAACACAAAAATATAGTGGGGAAGCTTATAGTGCGAAAGGGACAGGGCAATGAAAATCAAAATAAACCCGCTGGTCGTGATGAACTCTTCGGAAGATGCGATTTTCTTCGTTATGTGATGAAAGATCTGCTTTACCTTCAAGCAAAGGGCAGGAATAAAAAGGAAAATCCACGGTTGGAAATCCCACAAAATGGAATGGGTGAAAAAGAAATATCCCGAGTCATTCGACCAGTAATTTTCCCCCGTAATTCTACCGAAGCTCTGCGTCCAAAAGAAAAAGCGCAAACCAGACGGACCTTCCAATCCGTACACGGTTTTCTCTGGATGAAGGTCGAATTGTGTGTATAAACCATAACACATCGGGAAGAGGAGTACGCCAACAATCAAGAGCAGCAGAATCCAACGCGGATTGAAGATATTCTTCCATTGTTTTTTGAGGAGGAACTCTGCGCCAAATGCAGCGGCTAAAATCACCAAAATGAGTGGCCCTTTCGACATCATCGCACCAGCTATTCCTATTGCAAGTAATAGAAAATGAATGGATTTTCGAGTCCGTAAATAGGCGCTCATCTGCCAAACGGAAAACATCGTTAATCCGAGAAGCATGGAATCTGTGCGCACATCATTCGTGATGAGGAAAAGTGCCTGACTCGACGCTAAAATCAATGCGGCAGCGCGAGCAATTTCCTTGCTGTAGTGCATGCGCGCAAAACGAAACGTGCTGTAAATTCCCAATAAAGTGATCAGAACAGAGGGGAGCTTATAGGAAAAATTGGAAATCCCGAAGGTCATATATGAAATGGCAGTGGACCAAAAAAGAAGAGGAGGTTTGTCGAGGTAATCCTTCCCATGTTCGTACACATGTAGGAAGGATTTTGTCCAACTCATCTCCATGGAAATCACTGAATACTGAGCAGCATCCACTTCCATAATGTCGATGAATAAATTAAACAAGTAGACAATTAGGATGCTTCCAAAAAGAAGATGATATCGATATTTCCAAAGGAATTCTTTCATTAAGCAGGAGTGTAAGCGATGTAAAATTAATGATTCCGACTGTTCATAGTTGATTTTTTTTCCGATTCGCTCCCTCAGAAGATTAAATCCATTATATTTGCAATCCAAATTTTATGGAATGTCTGCCCTGGTGGTGAAATTGGTAGACACGCAATCTTGAGGGGGTTGTGCACTACGTGCGTGATGGTTCGAATCCATTCCAGGGCACTAAATGAGTTAAAGACTCCAGTAATACTGGGGTTTTTGTTTTTTATAGCGGTGAATTTAGTGCTGAATTCTAAACTCTTTTCTCAATGTGTTTCAACTAAACTCAACGAACTTCAAAGAACTTTAACGTTGAATCATTCTAGCAAAACGCTAATCCAATATACAAATTTATTCGGCTGGAAATGGGTAGAGTTAATTTTTAGAGTATTCAGTATCGATCAATAAATACATATTTTGAGAAAGAATTGAAGCGAGTAGAACAGTCCACTCGCTCACAATTCCTGTACAACTGGTTTCTTAACCTTTCATCGAATTGATGTAAGTTAAAATTCCCTTTCTTGAGTAACGTACTCTTCGCTGATTGATTCGAATTGGTTTAATGAGTTGCTTGCGCACGATCGCTTGAAGGGTGTTGTAACTGATTCCGAGAAGTTCGAGAACTTCTTTCGTATCCATTAACACATCTTCGCGAATTTGCTCAGCAGTTGAGGAGATAGCAACTTCATAATTCTGTTGTAACGCTTTTACGCGTTCATTCAGTTTTTCGTTTTGCTTCTCCAACCATTCTACTTTTTGCATCAATCGCTCCAAGGACAATTCTAATAACTTGTTCATCGTTATAAAGATTAGTTCCTCTTAGGAGATTAAAAACCTGTTATTTGTTCGCATCAATAACCTTAAGAACACCCAAAATGTATCTTTCCATTTGACCTGTGAATTTTGGGCTAGTTATTGACCGTAATTGATAAACGAGTAATCCAGATCATTATTTTAGATTCGTTATTATAAGCGTCCAATACATACGGATGCTTCACTCAACGTTTATCAAGGTGGATCGTGTTGTCTATGCGATCAATTAATGAGTAAGTTCAAAATACAATCGCTCACATTCGTTAGAACAAACCGTTCGTGAATAATTGGTATACCCATGTTTGTGAGAACAACTGTATTTGTCCATTAATCCACCTACTCTCTCACTCAGGGAGAATCTGAACGACATTGCTACCCACGATAAATCAACCTACCAGAATCGTTTATACTCTCTTTACGTTTTCTGATTTAGTGGTTGTTTTGTTTCATACCGACTTCACGACCTATGCTGAATCCATAGCACAACATTTTTCCACGTTTTGCGGCAGTTAAACACACACACCGCCATGCCCCAAACATACTTGTGTTTATTTGGACAGGGTTGTTAAATGAGTTCAATTAGCACTCATCTGCAAATTACAGTCACACTCGCAAGTAATTTGACAAATGAGTCTATTGAACGAAGGCTGATCGTAATTTGATCAAAGAATGATACTTGTCCAGGATTTCTCCATACACACGCTCAGAGTATATCCGAAGACACCATTTCCGAGGACAACATAACCTGTACGAATCGTCTGTACACACACACACGCTAACGATCTTCAAACGTTCTTTGTTATCTTATCCTACACCTAACTTCAATGCGCTACGTTGAACTCACAGAACAACGTATTTCATGTCTCATAGCAGCCGTTCGCGCTGCTATGACATGAGTTCACACTAATTGTGTTTTTTGTTCGAAACACTATTCTCGAACCGCAATGCGCACAAAGCAGTTACCCAGAACGTGTTTACTTTTGTTTTTGCATTCTAAACGAGTCACTCTCACCTGAAAACTTTCAGTCTACAATAATGGACTTTCTTTGTTATGTCTACTGTATGACTAATTCTATCTAGTACTACCATTTTTCATCAATGCGCACATGTGATGTTAGGCTCGGTCTTGTCCGCAGATTTCTGACTTGCTGCCTTGGGTAACACTATTTTCATTTGGAGAGAATACTACTCATTCTCTCTCGCGTATTTAAGATACGAACATTCTCACTATTCCATTTTGAGATATGTAGGAATTAGTGACAATTGGTGTGGTTAAATTGATATAAAACCACCGTATCTTTAAAACATAAAAATCAGATTTAAGTTTAACATTTTACCTCTCCAGAGCTCAAATCTTAGTTCAAAGGTACGGCGACATTTCTTGATTTGTTTTGGAATTGACAGTAATTGGTAGAAATCTGCAACAATTTGCGAGAATCCGCGCGTTGAAAACTGAATTAATTGCTGTTATTTTGTGTTTTTATTGGTCAGGGTTCAAATCTGACTTACTAAGTCGCTACAACGTTCAGAAGCAAATTTCAGTAGTTAATAATCATTCATAACTCGTTACAATTGTGAATGTTCACTCATAGAATTGTCATAGGATTTATGAGTGTTTTTTTATACCAAAATTTGAAGAAACCCTGTGTTTATCACATGTTACCTCATGACTCACCCATACTACCTCATGTTACGCCATGGGTGTTGTATGTTTTTTTACTGCAATGTCCTGTACTAGAATAACCTTACAGGGTTTTATAATATTCCTAGTATTACCTCACTAATACCCTACACTTACCTCACTATTACCTTTCTCGTACACTACAAGTAGACGTGTCGTTATATTACGAAGTTTTCTAGTTGTACTTAAAACAACTGTAAGGTCATTTTAGTATGACACAGCACGGTACATTTACTTGGTCTTATTTGTGCGTATTGGTTCGTTCTTATTTGTTCTGATCCGTTCTGATTCGTATTAGTTCTTGTCAATTATGAAGAAGAAGTGACTTTTCATGAATGTGTGGGAATGGTTATTCCAGTATAAGATGATAAGAGAAATGCGGAAATCTGCATCGGTGGACAATCGCATCGAGACGCCATAAAACTCAAACTTAAAAAAATGAGGTTCCAGAATCATCGCATCGAGTCGCATCAACACCGCATAAAATCTAGGTTTTTGATTTTTTAATTAGTGGCATCGGTATCGCATTGCGACGCCACTATTTGCGTTTTTCGCAAGTGAGGTGTTTTTGATCCTTCGCATCAAGTCGCTACAACGCCTGTTAACATTGACTTTACGAGCAATTCGTAGTCAAATTTTAGTCGCATCGCAATGGCATCGGAGTCGCATCGAGACGCCATGGTTCATCACTACTTGATTTTGGGTCAAAAAGTACCGCATCGATCCGATCACGATTAATCGGTGCGAATTTCCGCATAAGTCAACTTTTCTTTACATGGAGTTTGAGCATACTTTGATGCTCAAACTCTGATTAAAGTCCCATTGTCTCGTCCTGAATTTACTTTACACTAATAGGTAAGTACATTATGGGATACATAAAAAAGAAAGAACAGAAATATAGCCTTGAACTAGCTATTGAAGTAGCGGAGATGGTTGTCTCT
>JBFHGY010000273.1:0-5071 GCA_041582905.1 Crocinitomicaceae bacterium
CAATGCGGTAATTCAAGGTACGGCAAGTGTTCCTCTAGGATTAAGCCAGTTTATGGACGGTACGGAAATTCGTTTCGCTTGGAACCGTTACTACAACTTTGGATACGGCCGTAAAATTTTCGGAAAGGATTCTACTTTTGTCTTGTACGCTGGAATTGGAGGTCGCTTTATTCAGTCATTGGCAATGTTTAACGTAGAGGCAAATGGAAATGATTTTTACGTGTATTCTGCATTTAACTCGAATTATGATATCGATTATGGTGCCGTTGCGAATGCTAACCCTTCCTCATTCACGAGTTCAGGGAATATTCCTAAGCCAGTTGGGTCAGGATACGGAATCGATCTTTCGGCAAGTGCGATCCTTTTCAATAAATTGAAGATTGCAGCAGCGGTGAACAATATTGGTTCGGTAACCTACACACGAAACGTTTACAGCGTAAATGACACACTCGTGGCAAGCATGGATTTGGCAGGATTAGGAAGTTACAACTTGACAAATTCGATCTACAATCTATTAGAAGATGGTGGTGTAATTTCGCTCGTGGGTGAAGAAAAATACACGTTGAAGAACGCAGCAACTTACCGTTTGGGAGCAAGTTTGGAGCTTGGTCGAGTGCGCGTAGGGATGGATGTAGTAGGACCGTTTGATGATGAAAACCCAGGAAGTTTGACGAATCCTGTGATTTCCGTTGGAGGAGATGTACGCGTATTCAAATGGTTGCGCTTGAGTGCTGGATACCTCGGAGGTGGATTGTACAAGCACAATGTTCCTGTGGGAATCAACTTCGCATTCCGTGAAGGAACGTATGAATTTGGATTCTCTTCGCGTGATGCATTGACTTTCTTCTTGGATGGATCGAACAGTGTTTCGACTGCATTTGGATTTGCCCGATTCAGATTCTAAGAATTGAAACGAATGAAAATAACCCTATTTTTTCTGGCCCTGCTCGCATCGAGTGGGGCTTTTTGTCAATCTGAGGAGGAGAAAACAATCGATTCTTTGACTGTAAATAACAATCCTTTTGGAGAGGGTAGCTCCACAGCATGCTGTCAAACCCCATGCTTTCTCTCTTCAGATGTACATGAATATGAATTGGGAGCGAATCGAAAGAGATTGAATGACGTTCAGGTAAGTAATCTTCAGATAAAAGAGGATGCCGTCATTCACTATAAGTTAATCGTGGATTCGTCGGGAAATGTGGTCGATTATGCTTTCCTGAAATCAAAATCAACAACAACTGATTGGACTTTAGTGAATAGAATAGGCGTCACCATAAAGCATCAAGTGAAGTACAATCGTTTAGAAGAAAAGGCGCCACTTGTTTACCAATATTACACCGTAAGAGTCAAAGCAAACTAACCATGAAACACAGCCTAACATACTACATCACACTATTCGTTCTTCGCTTGAAAGGCATCAAAAAGCAATTCAGTCAAGATCCAATTGATTACCACAAAGTACGTAAAGAGGATGTTCATACACCGAAATCTTCTTTTTTTCGTTCCGAACGCGTTCGTCGATTTCAACTTGCAGATAGTAACATTACTGAAGTAAAAGCTAACAATGGAGCAAAGAAGTTGATCGTGTTTGTGCACGGTGGGGCGTTTGTCTCAGGTCCGGCGAAACATCATTGGGATACACTGAAAACGATTTCAGAAAAGACGTCGAGTACAATGTGGATGTGCGATTATCCGAAAGCTCCGGAGCATACCATTGATGTCATCACTCAAAATATCGATAGCATCTACGAAAAGGCGTTGGAGCAATTTTCTGCGAATGAAATCATGCTGATTGGTGATTCCGTGGGAGGAAATTTAATTATGACGCTCGTTCAACGACTGATACAATCGAGCAGTAATATTCCCCAAAAACTCATTTTGGTTTCCCCAATTTTGGACGCTTCGTTTGACAACCCAGCGATTGATTCCATCGAATCAAACGATCCAATTTTATCCAAAAGTGGGGTTCGAAGTGCGAAAGTGATGGCGGCAGGAAATCGCTCGCTCAAAGATCCAATGCTCTCACCTTTATTTGGAAGTTTCGAAGGTTTTCCAGAAACAGTAATGTATCTCGGGGAGAACGACATTTCGTATCCTGATCAACTGCTTGGTGCTGAAAAAATGAGAAATGCTGGAATCGAATTGACGGTTCGAGTAGGAGAGGGAATGCCTCATATTTGGCCATTTTTACCCGTGATGAAAGAGGCAAAGTCAAGTCTTTCTGATATCATCAATCAACTCAACAAGCAATAAGAGGTTTTACCGCACAGGAGACTCAAGTAGCTCGATGGTTCCCAAATCGCTATTGATTCGGGCGTTCACTCCAACGGGAATGGTGAACTTATTTCGGATGTGTCCAATTTGAGCTCCGAAAAACACGGGGATTTTTGCATCCCTAAAATGCTGTTCAAACACCTCTTCCAAAGTAAAGGAGCGATCGGGTTCTTCGGGCGTACATTTTCTGAAATTGCCCAAAACAAGTCCGGAAATTTGACCGAATACTCCAGCTAATTTCAATTGTGTCAGCATGCGGTCGATGCGATACGGTTCTTCCCCAACATCTTCCAGAAAAAGAATTCTTCCGTTCCAATCAGGTAGATAACTGGATCCGATCATTCCGCATAAAACCGAGAGATTTCCTCCGTACAAAATCCCTTCTGCTTTCCCAGAAGAATAAGTCGTGATGGAGTGATCCGATGCGGTGTTTTTGAAGGTCACTTTTTCAGCATCTCGAAGCAATTGATGGATGTAATCAACGCTGTAATCGTTCCATGTCGAGTTGCCGCCAGGACCGTGAAAGGTGATGATTCCAGTTAGTGCCGTAATGGCATTCAGTAAGGCGGTAATGTCGCTAAAACCCATGATGACCTTGGGGTGTTGAGCAATTCGCTTGAAATTCAATAATTCAAGCAGTCGTGCACATCCCCACCCTCCGCGAATAAAGAAAATAGCATGTACTTCTTGATCTTCAATCAACTCCATGAATTCAGCAGCTCGCTCTTCATCGTTGGCAGAGAAATATCCCTCTTTTTTGAAGACATTTTTACCAAGCTTTGTTCGATATCCCAGTCCGTGAAGTACTTCTTGGAATTCCTCCACTTCTTTTCGTGTACGAATGGGACCAGCAGATGCTGCTATTCCGATGGTATCGCCTTTTTTGAGTCGTTGAGGAGCATTGTACAAGGGATTGACAACGAGATCTTCCGTTTGCTTCGAAAATGACAAAGCGGTTAGTCCTGCCAAAGCGGTTCCGGCAAGGGGAATGAACTTTCTTCGTGAAATTGGACTCATGTTTCTAAGTTAATCAAAATAGACGATTGTCCATTCGTTCCAAAACGACTTTGAGCTCGGCTAACATCATGGCGGTCGCTCCCCAAACCACGTGTCCATGAATATCGAAATAAGGTACTTCTTTCATCGTAAGTCCAGTTTGCAGCGGAATCGAGGTGGTCAAAATATGTTTGTCTTCGAGGAGGTGAGCGATATCAAAATGAATGATTTGCTCTACCTCACGTTGATCGGGAATTAATTGCGGTAAATCGTCCGTGAAAAAGATGTACGGTTGAACGGAAAATTTTGAAACAGGAATAAACACCTCGGTGAGCGGATGAATCAATTCGGCATGTTGATGAGGCAAAGCAATTTCCTCAAAACATTCGCGGCGAGCTGTAAATTCTAGATCAACATCTGTTGCATCCCGTTTTCCTCCGGGAAAACTAATTTGTCCACTGTGCGCACCTGAGTAGGATGGTCGTTTGATCAAAATACACTGAATCGAATCTTGGTACGGATGTAATACGATTCCAACGGCAGATTCACGATAATTTGATGTGTTCGCTTTTGCGATGCTCGATAAAGGTCGTTTTACGGGCATCAAAAGCTGATGAGCTTGTTCTCCTGGCAGTCCATGTTTATTCAAGGACTTTTCCAAGGATTGTATGAAGCTTTTGGGAGACATTACACGTGTGCGGAGGATAGAATATCTAAGAAATCATCGTAGAGATACCCCATGTTTTCTTCTTTTCCAATGAGTTGAAAAACATAATAGTCACTGCCAATTTCAAGTGTAGCGGTGAAATAAGAAAGAATATCGGAATAATCACTACTCGATCCTTCAACTACCTGAACAAAACCGGGGAAGTTGATGGTGTTTGGAAGTTCTTTTTTGACTCCTGTGAATGAAGGTTCAATGAGCGAAGCTTCTCGTTTCAAAATGTAATTATCGTGAACAGCGTCCATCGGTGCGATGTCGTCGTCAAAAGCAAATTGAATCATATCAACCTCGTCACTTGCAAATCGCTCGATGGTGAAATGTACGTTCATATCGTGAATCACGAAGCCGATTGCCTCATCTTGTAAGGTGTGATATAGACCAAAATCGCGATCGAATAATTCAGACAGTTGGAATTTAACCACGGAGAAACGCTGTGATCTGAGGTTGGGAAAATCCATTCCGTTGTCTTGGAGCTGTTTCAATGCAGACTCTTGCCGATTTCCTGGGCAGGCAGTGAACAAAAAGAGGGAGCTCAATAATATCGTTAGATGTAAAAACTTCACGTTTACGAATATACAATTTATTCATGTTCGATGCGACGAGGTGGGGGAGAATTGGAATATTGTTTGCATTGTCTTAATTTTAAACAACCAATCAAGAGGCATGAAACGACTTTTTACATTTTTTACGGCAATTTTTTTAACGACAGGCGTATTTGCGCAACACGGAACAGACGGTGTAGCCTCCAATGACAACAAAATCAATTGGTTGACATTTGAAGAAGCATTCGAACTTCATCAGGAAAATCCGAAAAAATGGGTAATTGACATTTCGACTGTTTGGTGTGGTTGGTGCAAGCGCATGGATCAAACTACCTTTTCAGATTCATTAGTAATCGATCATGTGAACGAGAATTTTTACGCAGTTGCTCTCGACGGAGAGTACAAGGAGGCGATCACAGTGGGTGACCGAACATACAACTTTGTTGCCGAGGGGAGAAGAGGTTATCATGAATTACCTGCCGAATTGATGGGAGGAAAATTGTCGTATCCAACGATCGTATTTTTAAGTGATGGC
>JBFHGY010000274.1:0-5069 GCA_041582905.1 Crocinitomicaceae bacterium
AACGGATAATCGATGGAAGTTCGTTTCGCTGAGCTGGAGGAGGCACGAAAGGCGTCCAATGCGAAAAAGCAAAAAATCCATATCCTATTTGGAGGTATCGCGCTTGTGGCAGCGGTGATTTTATTCACCACGTTAGGCTTCTTTTTTATTTTTCTTGGTGGAGTCTTGATCGCGGGCTTGTGGTATTATTTCATCGACAAAGAGAGCCAAAAGTTTGGAAAACTATTCAAGAAGATGGTGATGGTGCCGTCCTTGTTGAAGCGTTTCCCTGAGATGAGTTACCACGAAAAGGGAATTTCCAAAGAGCACTTCCTCCGAAGTGAGCTCTACAAGAAGCAAAAAGTAGATCGGTATAGCTCCGAGGACATGTTCAGCGGATATCACGGTAAAACGCAGTTTCGTTTTTCAGAAGTACATGCTGAGCAAGAGAAAAGTGATTCTGATGGAGGAAGTTCTTACGTGACGGTGTTCCAAGGAATCTATATGATTGCCGATTTCAATAAATCACTGAATGGAACTACGCGCGTGATTCAAGCCTCCGATAACTTCTTTAAAAAGTTGATCAACCGAAAGACGCAAGTGTCGTTGGAGCATCCCGATTTCGAAGAGCGATTTAATACGTATAGCGACGATCAAGTAGAGGCGAGATACATTTTGAGTACGGCCATGATGGAACGGATTGTGCAGCTTCAAGCCAAATGGAAAGATGAACTACGGTTGAGTTTTATCAAAGATCACGTGTTTATTGCGATCAATCATAAAGAGAATCTCTTCGAACCCAATATGAAACAGGAAATCAATCAAGATCAGATAAAACGGATTCATGAGGAGGTGCACATGTGTCTGGATATCATCGATGTCCTCGATCTCAATACGCGCATCTGGACGAAAGAGTAGTTCGACTAATTTTCCAAGTGAAAAGCGGTAAACACAGCGATAAAGCCAATTGCAGCTTTTACTTCTTCCGATACATCTCCATCAATATCGATGTCCCATTGCTCATATCGATTGGCAAAAACAGTCCGAATTCGTCCGTCGGCATCTCCCGAAATATCCCATCGTTCATGATCATCATTGAAGGTCGTTCGCACACGAATGGTTTGACTTCCATCGCGAATCTCCCATTGTTCAAAATCGTTCGAGAACACGGTTTTAAGCGTCACGTTCGATCCAATTTCCCATGAATCCCAATCATTTGAAAACGTTGTTCTGATTTGAATGGAACCGTATTTCCAGTTGTCCCAATCGTCGTTAAACGTCGTTTGAAAGGTTGATCCATCCCAATTCCATTGAGATTCGTCATTTGCAAAAGTGGTGGATAATCGTTGAGCGCTTGCGGTAAACGACCCTAGAACAATTAATGCGAAAAGAAGTTGTTTCATCATCTCTATTTTACAGTACTACGTTGGTTTCTTTGTCGAAACGCTTGTAGGAAATCACTACTGCCAAAACGGCTAATGATATCATCACCGCAAAACTCAGGCCAAGTAATCCGACGTCCAAAGTTCCCGCAATCAATTCCTTCGTAGAAAGAACGATGTTCACAATTGGAATACATGCCGTAAGGACATTCAATTCAATCCCTGGGAAGAAACCAACCATGGCAGGAAGTACCACCATAATGTTCATCGGAGTGATAATGCTTTGAGCTTCCTTAAAGCTTTTTGCGTAAACAGCAATTGGAATCATCAATCCTGCAAAGAAGACAGTAAGCGGGAAAAGTAATGCGAATAACATCAAAATAAAGGATGGACTCAGGACACCATGAACGACGTTCAATATCTCTGGATTTTTCACAATATCAAACACTTCGATGGAAAGGAAAAGTCCAAGCAAGGCAAAGGTGGAAGCGAGTAATCCTGATAATACAACGACTCCCATTTTTCCAAATAAGATTTGCCAACGAGCTACAGGTGTAGTAAGCAAAGTTTCGATGGTTCCTCGTTCTTTTTCTCCCGTAAAGAGATCAATAGCGGGGTACATACACCCGATGAACCCAAATGCGATAAAAATGTAGGGGAGGAATCCTCCTGCTAATTTCCCAATCATTTCTTTCGACGAAGCAACATTGGAATAGTTAACGTTCAAGGGCTTAATTTGCTCGGCATTGATGTTCATTTCGATATAACGTTCTTGCTTCGCAATCGACTCAATTGTTTCCAAATATGCTTCTGCACGATCTTTCATACCAATATCTGTCGCATTGAAATAAACCGTTACGCCTGCTGGTTTTTTGATCTGCATGGATTGTTCAAAGTCTGGACTTGGGAAAATCCCTATTTGCGCCGAATCTACTTTGATCGCAGCCTTCAATTCGCTCGTGTCAGCATATACGGTAATGTTCTTTTTACCCAAGTTCTCGGGCAAAAGTTCTAGCTGCTCAAAAATGTAATTGTCGGGATTCCCAACGACACCAATTTCTACTGTTTTCTCTGCTGCTTCCTTAGAAAAGGATTCAGAAACCGAAACAAAGAGTGTAAGTATGATGGGGAAGATCAACACGGGAATCACCAACATCATAATCAGTGTTCTTCGATCGCGAAGTGTGTCTTTAAGTTCTTTTTTGAAGATGGTGAAAATCATGCGTTCTCAGTTTTTGTCTCGTTAACAATTCGAATGAATTCGGCCGTAAGATTCGGTGCTTCCATATTTTGTCTGAAGTCACCCATTGTTCCATTGTACAGCAAGTTTCCTTTGTGAATAATGGCGATATCATCACATAATAAATCTACTTCGCTCATAATGTGACTTGAGAAAATGACTGTCTTACCTTCGTTTTTACAATCGCGAATAAGTTTGATAATGTTCTCCGCTGTAATCACATCTAAACCACTGGTCGGTTCGTCAAAAACAACGACTTCGGGATCGTGAATCATGGTGCGGCAAATCGAAACTTTTTGTTTCATACCTGTGGATAATTTCCCAATGCGTTTACCTTGGAAATCGTGCATGTCCAATAGCGTGTAGAGCTTTTCTTTTCGTTGAGCACAAACGTTCTTTGGAATGTCGTATAAATCCGCAAAATATTGGATCAATTCGTTGGGAGTCAATCGGGCATACAAGCCTGTAGATCCTGTGAGGAAGCCTATTTTTTTTCGTGCTTCGCGTGGATTTTCGCTCACGTCGATTCCACAGATTTTAATGGAACCAGAAGTCGGTTTGAAAATCGTTGAAAGCATTCGCATGGTGGTTGTTTTTCCTGCTCCATTTGGGCCGAGTAGAGAGAAAATTCGTCCAGGCTGACAAGTGAAACTGATTCCATTTACAGCAATTGCCTTGCTATCTTTGGTGTTCAGCTCTTTCTGCTGTTGCTTGGAGAGTGAAAATTCTTTTCGAAGGTTACTTACTTCTATCATAGGGTTTGATTTAGCACATGATGACATGTACACTAAGTTTATCGAAAATCGGAAATTTTGCCGAAGGAGATTCAGCTAAATACAGGAACGGGCTGAAAACGTTGTGAACGTATCAATTTTAGGATTCGCAGCGCTTACTCGCAGATTCTTCCCTTGTGAACACCACTGTGGAACATGTCATCGATGCTTTTCATGTCGTCTAGCAATGCCTGCGAAGGAGGTGTGTTTTGAAGTTTACTTAAGTCGGGTTGACCAGCATCTACCCAAGCCGTATACCAAATCGACCCAACGGCCAAAATGGCTGCGCGCAAACGACGTTCAACCATTCCATTCATGCGTTTGTGATATTCCTGCGAGAATTCATACGAGTAGACTTTTACAGTTGTGTTTCCGCGACGCTCGAAGCTGTATTTCTTGTCAGTATCCATTTCAGCAGTGAGTTCACGTTCAATCTGAAGAACTGAGTCGACCGCGTAGTGCGAACCTTTCACGGCTTCCCAAATGTATGGCCCCATTTTCTCGACATAAGCAGCTTTTCCAATGAAATAATCGTAATTCTCATCATTGATTTCTACCAAACGACTCTCCCAAAGTCCATGGATTCCCTTCTGATTGGTCAATTGACCGTTATAGTTTTCTGTGGTGTGAAGCGGAACGTGCGCATCTCCGATGTAGTGTCCGATATCAGCTGAATACTTGAGGATTAAGTCCACATTTTGACTTTCGAAAGCGCGTTGCAAACGGTATTTCATCACTTGAATGTGCCATGGAACAATTCCATAGGCTTGAAGGGTATCTTCCGTGTATTTTTCAACGGCATCGTTCCAGCGTTGCGGCATGATGTCAAACGGATCTTCTCCTTCCTTCACGTAGTGATCAATGTCAATGTAGTGGCGCTGAGCTTCACCATCAACGGCATATCTTCGTTTATCGGGATCCACGGAGTGTTCCGTCAAGAACTCAATGTGTTCCTTGTAAAAGCCAAACATTTCCTGCGGAAGGGTAAATGTGGCAATGCGATTAATCCGTTGGTGACCGAAAAATCCCCATTTTTTTCTCGTTTGACTGTCTTTTGTAGTAGAGGCAATCAGGAGCACTGGTAGAATCACCAGCAAGGTCCATTTATAGTTTGATAAGTTTACCATCTTTTAATATCGGGATCACGTTGGTTTGATTGGGAGTTAAGCAGTACTTAATGTCCTCATTCAAATTTAGATTTTTCAACCTTCTTCGATGCGAACTTGCCTTCAAAAACCCCATATAGCGGTCCCATGCTGAAAGGTACAAATATTTTGCCGCAATTGAAGAGTCTTCATCTGAGGTGAATTTTCCGGTGGAGAGCAAGTATTCGGAGATCGCTCCAGCACAAATGGTATCTTCCAAATTGAATTTGTCTTGCCATCCAGAACATAAGCACAAGGTGTTTTTGTTTTGTTCGACAAGCCATTCGCACAAAGCATCGAGATTGTTGAGTGATCCTACGACAACCGTTTCTGCATCTTTGGCAATGTTGAGCGCTTTGGTCCCATTGGTCGTAGTCAATACCACTTCTTGACCTTTCAATTCCTCTTTCATGTAGGAATACGGAGAGTTTCCAAAATCAAATCCTTCTACGATTTGTCCTTTTCGCTCGGCTCCGACCAAATATCCTTTGTCTTTGTATTCCTGCGCTTCTTCAATAGTAGAAACGGGAATAATCGACTTAATTCCATT
>JBFHGY010000275.1:0-5051 GCA_041582905.1 Crocinitomicaceae bacterium
GGCTTTGGACGGTTTGACTTTGGTGATTTCTCCACTCATTGCCCTCATGCACGACCAGGTTGAACAGCTCCTTGCAAGAAACATAAAAGCTCAATTAATCACCAGCACCATGAGTTATCGAGAGATCGATATTGCACTAGATAACTGTCGATTTGGTGGAGTAAAATTCTTGTACACAAGCCCAGAGCGCCTAAAGTCGGACTTATTCTTAGAGCGTTTCAAAGAAATGCCCGTGAGTTTAATCGTTGTAGATGAGGCGCACTGTATTTCTGAGTGGGGGCATGACTTTCGACCTGCTTACGGTGAAATTTCTGCTATCCGAGCACTTCACCCGGAAGTTCCTGTTGCTGCATTCACTGCATCGGCGACGCCAGAGACTCAAAAAGACATTATTGAACGTCTCGAGTTGCGTTCCCCCAGTCGTTATGAGGCTTCATTAAAACGAGAGAATTTGAGTTATCACGTTCGCTCGAGTGAGAACAAGCTAGGTTCGATCATTAGTTACTGCCAAAATAGAGCGCAAGATACGGGGATTGTGTATTGTCAAACGCGAAAAAGCGTAAAGGAAGTTGTTCGACAGTTACGAGCAAAAAATGTCAATGCTGGTTTCTATCATGGAGGTTTAAGTGCAGAAGACCGATCATACATGCTGGAAAACTGGATGAAGGACAAATTGAAAGTAATGGTGGCCACAAATGCCTTCGGAATGGGAATTGACAAGCCCGATGTCCGTTATGTCCTTCATTATGAGATCCCGTCGACACTGGAAGCGTATTATCAAGAAGCAGGACGCGCAGGTCGAGACGGAGCAGCTGCGGATGCTATCGCCTTTTGGGAAGAAAAGGACTTACAGACCATGCAAGATCAGTTAAATGCGAAATATCCATCCAAAGAGAGAATCAAGCAAATTTATGCTAGTGTTTGCAATTTTCTGAAGATCGCGATTGGATCAGGAGAAAATGAGAGTTATCCTCTAGATTTACGCGCTTTTACCAAATCATTTGAATTTTCTATCGTAGAGGTATTTCATGCATTGAAAATTCTTCAGAACAATGGAGATCTTTACTTTTCAGAGAGCAATTTCCAGCCAACGCGATTAAAATATGCTATTGGAAACTCAGCCTTGTACAAATTTCAAGTTGGGCATGATTCTGTCTCCAAGTTAATCACTTTACTTTCCAGGTCTCATTCCGGAATTTTTGATCGCTTTGTTTCTATACATGAATCGGAATTAGCGAAACGATTGGGAGTATCATCGAAAGAATTGACACGTCAGTTGGAATATTTGGAGCAGTATGGAGTTATCGATGTTAACTTTAGAACATCCCTTCCAAAAATCACTTTACTGCATGAACGTCTTCCTGATAATTATTTGAAGCTGGACGTACACGTATACGAGAATAGAAGAAACTTAGAAATCTCCAAGCTCAACTCAATGATTGAGTACGTTCGTTCGAACAAATGTCGAATGAGTATTATTTCGATGTACTTCGGTGGAGACGATGAAAATTGTGGAAATTGTGACTTCTGCAGAGAACAGTCAAAGGGGAATTACACTTTCGAAGAGCTTCTTGAACTTATCCCCACTCTACTTCCAGCTTCATTAGACGTGCTTGTAAACCGACTTGACGTCAGCAAAGAAATGCTCATGCGCACTTTGCGACATTTAATGTTAGAGGAAGAGATTCGATTCAGTGACGGAGAATACCACCTTTAATTCTTCACCATTGTTTTTAAGGCTTGAACATCTCGCTGTAAACCTTGAAGCGTTTTTGAAAGATCTTTATCATCCATTCTCACTTCTGGCAATTCAGGCGAAATGTAATTGACGAACTTCCAAATTTCCAAAATATCATTTGCATGAACCATGTATGGCTCATAGAAGGTGTTTGTTGAGCACAACTGAAAGGATTGTTCTGAACTCAACAAGTTGTGCACTACTTTGAACACGATTCCTTCATCTTTGGTGACAACAATACATGGAGTTCCGCTTCGAATCGACATCCAATTTTGTACGAACTCGGCAACCACATACGATCCTTCAACCACAGGCGGCATTGAATCCCCTTTTATAGGAAACGATCGATACTTTCTATCCTTCGACAAGAATGGCAGATGAAAGGTCGGTAATACTTTTATGTAATCAGGATCGGCGTAGCCAGAAGTATATCCAGCACTCGCTTTTGCCGGAATCATTTCGATCACATCTTCATTTTCCTCATCAACCATAGCAGTTAAAACACGAAGCTTTTGTCCTTTTACATCAACAGAGAGTCCTTTGTCGATTTTTTCCCAATCCGACTCCTTGTATTTCATGAAATCTTTTCGGACCAAGTCATCAATGGAAACTTTAAAGTAATCGCTAAAAAGGATCAGACTATCCAAATTGGGCTGCGCAACATTATTTTCATAACCAGAGTAAGAACTACGGGTTAATCCCAAGTCATTCGCCACTTCTCCTTGCGATTTTCCTAATCGTTTTCTTAATAATTTGAGGTTGATTCCAATAGCCATGTTTATATTTTAATCATAAATCCGTTGGAAATATAATCACTTCTTAGGAAATAATCAATAAAATGATGATTTTTTAATCTCTCAAAACAATTTCTTGTCCATTCAAACGAGATTTTACGGCTACATACTTCGCACCGAGAAAGATAATTTGGGAAGAATAATACACCCAAACAAGGATAACTAATATCGTCCCAACCACTCCTCCATTGGAGGCAAAGAAATAATTCGATAAATAAAACTGAATCAAAAGTTGTCCAACGTATAGCAAGAGACTCGTCACTATAGCTCCTTGAACGGCTCTTTTCCAAGCCACTTTACCATCATGAAGGTATTTAAAGACAAAGGTAAAAACGACGGCGTTTGCTATGAGAGGAATTCCGTGTTGAGCTAGGTATGTAAAGATTGAATTCAACATATCGTAATCCGACAGGAATTTATTCCCCAGCGATAAGAACACCGTTTCAGCGAAGTAAATAACCACCAGCAATACAGTTGTTCCCGTTATAAAAAGCATCGATAACAATCGGAATAAAGCCCCTCGAACGATGAGTCTCTTCCTTGATCCTTGAAATTTTTCCAGATCGTAAAAGTCATTCATACTGCGACGAAGGGAGTTGATCAAAGCCGTTGATGAAAATAGCAATGCAATCATTCCAATGATTTCCATGAACATATTTCCTCCACCGAGATCCATTTTCCCTAAGAAATCGAGAATTCCAGAAACATCAGTCAAACCAACTTGATCTCGCAAGAAATCTGTAATGATATCCACCATCGTCTCGTGCCCTACTACCCGACCGAAAATCGCCACACTTAGATAAAGAATGGGAACTAGTGCAAAAACGGCATAATACGCCAAAGCAGCACCGTGTAGAAAGGAACGTTCAGCAATAAACTCCTTAATCAACGTAATCACGAGATGCTTTCGGTCGTTATTCATATTTCTTTTGGATATAGAAATGAGCTAAATTTCTCATTTCATCTTTACTCGAAAGTACAATATTTTCACCGTTTGAGGTCTCAAAGTAATTGAGTACAATTAAACCTGTATTGAGCGATCGAGAAAATGTAACCTCTACTTTCACCTCTCCATCATTTGGATCAAATTCATTCGGGCGGAACAACCATTCCTTTCCTTCAATGACCAATCGATTAACCGTTCCTAACAATTCACCCTGCTCTACACTCGAAGGACGGTAAAACAAACCTTCTGGGCGATCATCTCGAATAATCTTTCCATTTTCCAGATGCAACAAGCGATTCACCAAGCCCATCAACTCGGCTCCATCATGAGAGACCAATACCATAGACGTATTTCGAATCTCATTCAAACGAATAAGGTAATTCATTATTCGAAAACGCAAGGCCTGATCTAAGTGAACAAATGGTTCATCCAAAAACAAAAAATCAGGTTCGCAAGCCAGAGCTCGTGCCATTGCCAAACGCTGCTGTTCACCACCAGAAAGGAGATGCGCCTTTTGCAGTTTCAGATGTGATAATTCCACTAGGTCAAGCACCTCATCAATCAAAGCGAGTTGATCATCTTTTGGAAGGTGCAATACTTTCTCACGGACATTTTCCTCAACAGTATGATAAGGATCTAGCGCAAAATCTTGATCAACAATTTGCAAATCTTCGTACCCAGGAACCAATTTCTCATGTGGACCAATGAGTCGTTTACCGTTATAGATCACTTCTCCTGAATCAACTGAGAGGTGTGCGGACATCACTTTTAACAGTGTTGTTTTTCCCATCCCACTCTTTCCGATAATCCCTACAATCTCACCTTGTTTAATTGTTAAAGAAACATCGTTTAGGATGACCTTTTCATTGAAGCTCAGGTGTATATTTTTGAGTTCAAACATTAAAATATTAACTCTTTTGGAAATTCTTGAACAGCAATATAAATACCAGGAATAGGATTAGTAAGCGGCTCATAATCTTTCAAGTACACCTTTAGCATTCCCCCATCGTCCTCCGACCAATTGTATGAATCAAGCAGCATTTCCGAGCAACCAACAATTGTTTTCTGCTCACCAGTAAGCTCGAACAGACGCATATTTTCTATTTCGAAATCGAAATCCTTCCCATCTGGAAACTGCCCTTGAAGTGGAAAAGAAACGCCCTCATGCATCACCATTCCAGTAACGGTTGTTGTAATTTCGAGTTCATCCTCCCACTCGTGCAAGCGATTGTTCTCAGATTCTTTTCCTCCGTGATTTGCTTCTGCATGTTCGATAGAAAAATCATCGTTCAATAGAAAAAAGTGCACTTTACAGTTCATAATTCATTATTTATCCGCAAAAATATCAACTTTCCTGTTGGCAGATATATAAGTAGACGTATTTTTGACGTCGAACAACGAAGGTCATGAACATCTTAGCCATAAGAAAGAATAAAAGTCACTCCATTGAGAGGAGACATCCGTGGATATTTTCAGGAGCAATTGCCACAGAAACGAATCATCTTGAAGATGGTGATCTGGTTACCATTACCGATCACGAAAATTACTTCATTGCCCGAGGACATTTCCAGCA
>JBFHGY010000276.1:0-5029 GCA_041582905.1 Crocinitomicaceae bacterium
ATCGGTTCACGGTCCAAAGTGGTGTTAGTTCTTTCCATTTTTTTACTATTTCAAAAATTGTTTTTTCAGTCGCTCCAACGCTCTGAAGGTTTTTACTTTGGCATTGTTCTCTGTTACATCGAGAATTTCACCGATTTCCTTGTAGGGGCGTTTTTCAAAATACCTCAATTCGATGAGTTGAAGATCATTTTCACGGAGTTGAGACAAACACTTGATGAGTCTGCTTTTATCCGCAACGAGTTCATCATCGTCGAATTCTTCGGTAATATCTGCTAGGTGAACAGTATCTACATTGACTGTACGTCTTGCTTTTCTATCGCGAAAGCTCTGGTAAAGTTCGCTTTTAGCAATACGGTACAACCAAGAGGAAAAAGGAACACCTCTAAATTCATACTTGTGCAAGTTGCTTAACGCTTTGATAAATACTTGTGAAGTAACATCAAAGGCTTGCTCTTGATCATCCATCCGTTGATAGACGTAACGAAATATCTGCTCATGATACTTCGTGTACAGCGGACCGAACTTCTCCGGATCCTTTTTCGCTGCCGAGATCCAATCCCGCTCTTGCAGTAGCGTAGATTTGGTCTGGTGGTAAATTGGATTCACTGCCATTGGTTCTGGTTTTAATTGTTCTAGTTTGGTTTATAAAAGCTTGCAGGCTTTATTCTATAACTCAGCCTCTCTGACTTCGTTACAATAAAAACGCCAAATAATTAAATTTAGTATGCGTACATATAAAATAACTGAAAATTAACAATTACCAAAATAGACTTCCCATCGAATATTTAGAGATTACGATTGACTAAAATCAATATTTTGTGATTTACAGATGAATACCTGAATAGCTCATTTCGACCGTAAAAATACGTGCTCCGAGAACCTAAGTGCTCGATATACAAGTCAAAAATGTAGAGGACTGAGACTCTCTAAGCCCGCCCTATTTGAAACAATAAAACAAATCGATTTACTTCGATACTATATATAGTATCTCATTCTCACCAAGGCGATAGCGCTCTTGGAGCTCCTTTGAATAATGTGCGTCCTTGTCGAACTCAGTTACAGTAAAGCCTGCTTTGCGCAACCAATCTGGATAATCTCTTCCGAACAAACGAACGTGATCTTTTTGCCAGAAATGCTTTTCACGCTCCTCCGGACTCGTAATGGACCAATCTTCGTAGGTCTCTGCTCTACTTAAGTCTTGAGGAACTTGCATAATCCCCCAGCCTCCTGGCTTCATAACTCGGTACAATTCGCTCATGCACTGAATCGCATCTTGAACGTGTTCCATTACGTGGTTACAGAAAACAACCTCAAACTGATTGTCTTCTAATGGAATATCGTGTAAGTCAAAGTGCATATCAGCAATCGGAGAAACCAAATCACCTGTGAGGTAGTCAAGGTTTTTCTGATTTTTAAATGTTTTATGAAAACACTGCTCTGGAGCGATGTGAAGCACTTTTAAATTATCCTTTGTAAAGAAATCAGAGTGATTCTTAAGGTATAGCCACATCAAACGATGACGTTCCAAGGTTAAATCATACGGGCACAAAACATTTTCTCTGTGTGCTACATCAGAACCGTATGACAAAAACTTTCTGAATGAACGCTCACATACTGGACATTCCACGTTATCCCCTTTGTATAAAAGCGGCGCCACCTTTTTGAATGGATAGCTCAAGCGGATCAAAAGAGGTCTTGGAAGTTTATTCAGTAGAAATTTATAGAGCTTCTTCATGTGTTTTGACTATTCGACAAAAATAAACGCTTTTTCTTGTTTAACAATTCGAACATGAACTTATTAACGCGAGTTCTTTCGATTTGAAGATCAATTATACCTTTTTCTATCTGGATTCAAAAACTTCGCAAATTAGACTTAGTTAAAAAAAAGCAATTGATTCAAATTGAACAGTTCTCCTTATTTTTGTCTGATGAAACTACGGATTGTTTTCTTTCTATTGATGATTTCCATCGGATCGTCTTATTCTCAGGAGACAAGTGACAGCCTTCCTTACCAATTGTATAAGGAGCGCGTCGTTCTCTTCAGTGATTTAGGATTCAATTCTGCCCCTTTTTCTATAAAAGATAATTTTCTCGAGGGAGAATCTACCTTACGCTTCAAACACAACCTACAGCTTGGATTGGGTCTCGGAGTCATGTACAAGTGGTTTTCGCTTCGCGTTGGTTTCGGGCTTCCTGGAACACTTCGCCCCAAGAGTCGATTCGGGAAATCACAATTTACCGACTTAGGACTGAGCTTTAACGTCAAAAAAACGTATTGGAATATCGACTTGAGAAGGTATTCGGGTTATGCGATTGTGAACGCAAAAAAATGGAACGACACCTTGAATGACCTCAAGCCCAATTTAATTCGTCCAAACACGAAATCGACTAGCTTTTCGATTAACTCTTGGTATTTTAAAGATAAAAATTTCAAGATTCCCGCTGTATTTGGAAAGGTTGGACACTACAAGAAACCGCTTGGTACGTGGTACGTGAAAGGAACACTCAATTTCTTCGGAATTGATAACGGAACGGAACCACTCACTCCTACCGAACTCATCGATTCTACGCAATCGAAATCGTATGCGCACACCATTGCTGCATTAGACCTTGGTGTAGTTCCTGGTTACGCTTATGTCGGCCGCATTGATAATTGGCAATTTTCTGCTTTTGGTGGTTTGGGAGGTGTTGTTCAGTCAAAAATATACACCTTCGACCAAACTACACGTGGTGTGTTGGGACTCGCTCCTCGACTTGACATGCGCTTTATCGCTGGTTATTCACGCCCCAAATATTTCTTCTGGATCGTTACTGACATTGATGTGAAATCCATTCGTTTCCGCGAAATGCGCTACAATCAAGTGTATTACAAATTTAAAGTGGTTGGGGGAATTCGATTGAAGAAGAAGGAAAGGAAAGATTGAAAATTACGTTCGCACTTCGAGAGCCTCAGTGCTCGTGGGGGAGCCTCAATGCTCATGGGGAACTTCAATGCTCGTGGGGGAGACTCAATGCTCGTGGGGAACTTCAATGCTCGTGGGGAACCTCAGTGCTGATGGATAAATTCAGTACTCTTGGAGAACCAGAACCTTAATGTTCGTTGGGATTAGTCAATTCTTACAATCAGAGAGAGGCAATCAAGCGAATTGACTCTCATTCACTGGGATTAACCAGCTAGAATGAAATTCTCCTAAGGATGAAACCAAAGGATTGTAGATTTTCGCATCAGGATTTTCGCCAATTTCTGAGAAGTGCACTTGTTTCTTTTCTCCATTCAGGTCCATCAATACCTGCATGCGGTCGAAGAAGTCCACATTCAATTCTTTTCCCAAAGCTTTCATGAATTGAACCGAAGTATCAATCGAGCAGCCAGAGGCCATCGTTTGCGATTCATCTACTGCCAACACGACAAACCAGTTCTCCAGCACCTCTGCTCCACCAAACAAACTACTTCCATGAGCCGCCCACTGCGGAATGAAAATGTCCAATTCTTTACGAATTAATTCCTGCTCTGAAGCAGTCAGTTCGCGATTGGATTTGTATATCCAAATTTTGGATGAAGGAGAAAGGTTGTTTAAAGTCATCTTATAAATCTGCTGCGTTAGCGATTAATTCGGCCACGTCCAATACTTCAATTTCGTTTTCTTTGTTGAAGTTTTTCACTCCATCCGTCATCATAGTATTACAGAAAGGACATCCCGTAGCGATAATATTCGCTTTTGTTTCCAAGGCATCTTCCGTGCGTTCCACGTTAATTTCCTTGTTTCCTTTTTCGGCTTCTTTGAACATCTGAGCTCCACCAGCGCCACAGCAAAGACCTTTCGTTTTACAACGTTTCATCTCTACCATTTCAGCGTCAAGCTTCTCGATCAATTCACGTGGTG
The DNA here is from genome assembly GCA_041582905.1 of Crocinitomicaceae bacterium. GTDB lineage: Bacteria > Bacteroidota > Bacteroidia > Flavobacteriales_D > Crocinitomicaceae > UBA4466. Next base: position 3,885 of record JBFHGY010000276.1, read on the forward strand.
CATCGTATACATCATTCGCGCGTCCTAGGTAGCAAGGATCGTGGAAAGTGATTTTCTTCCCTTTGAACGTTCCTCCGCCTTTCAAAGCCAATTTCCCTTGGTTGATCAACTCTTGAATGAGTTGTGTATGGTGAATCACTTCATAACTTCCTCCTAACTCAGGGTATTCGTTTTTCAAGGTATTGAAACAGTGTGGACAAGCCGTTACGATTTTCTTTACTTCGTAACCATCCAACACTTGAATGTTCATCATCGCTTGCATTTGGAACGTAAATTCGTTCCCAGCGCGCTTTGCAGGATCTCCCGTACAGTTTTCTTCTGTTCCCAATACGGCAAAATCCACTTTGCACTCATTTAAAATTTTCACGAGCGCCTTGGTAATCTTTTTCGCTCGATCATCAAAACTTCCAGAACATCCCACCCAGAATAAGATTTCTGGTGATTCTCCTGCCGCCATTTTTTCGGCCATTGTAGGTACGTGCAAACTCATAATAATTATTCTTCAAATACTTGAATATTCACTTTCTTGTCCACGAGGTGCGTAAATTTCCCATCGTAACGGGTTGCTCGCACCATGTGATTATCAATCCAATGGTAATTTCCTCCTCTAGGTTTCCCCATCACCATTCCGTGATATTTGAAACCGTGTTTCTTCAACCAAGCTTCTGTTACTTCACGGTGTTCTTCCAAACGTGATGTAAAGAAGGTGATGATATGACCGTGGTCGTACCATTCGTTCAAGGTTTTTAGCGCATCCGGAAAAGGCTCACATGTCGCCATTCGCTCAGGCTCTTCGTTTGGCACATCTTCCGTGATGGTACCATCGATATCAATCAGGTAATTCTTAATGTTATCTGGAAGAATAGGCGAAACTGTTTCTCCATCCACTTCCGTCTTGATCAACTTATTCTCTCTCTCCTCCATTATGCTTCGTCTTTCCAGTTTAAGCGATCCGTTGGGCTGAACTGCCATGGTGCGCCATTGTTTTCAATGTTCGTCAACATTCCTGTCAATTCAGAAGGAACTTTTGATTCCTCCATCACTAAGTAGCGACGCAAATCAATGATAATTGATAACGGGTCGATGTTCACAGGACATTCCTGCACACATGCATTACAAGAAGTACATGCCCAAATTTCTTCCTC
>JBFHGY010000277.1:0-5017 GCA_041582905.1 Crocinitomicaceae bacterium
AACCAATCGGAAATATCTTTCCCGTCTTTCAAATAGTACGCTCGCGCACATCCCTGTATGATATAGAAAGTTTTATTCGAAAACTGTCCTGCTCGAACTAGAGTTGTATTTTTTTCGAATGAAAGAATTTTCGCGGAAGATAAAAGTGCTTCCTGGCATTCAGGAGTGAGTGGAGCGTAAGTTTCACTGATTGCTGAAAGGATGTCTTCGAGTATCATTTGGCTGTTCGCTTGATTGTTGGATAAACCCGTCACGATTTTAGCGATGCCTCCATCAGTTTTGGGCAAATGGCGCGCATTGAGTCTTCATCGTCCTCTTCCCATGTAAAATCGAAGTCAGGGTATTCTCCCTCGTGAAAAGTAAAGATGTCATAATCCAAAAAGTCTTCGATATCCTTACCTGTTTTCTCTTCAAAGGGTTCAGAAGCCACATACATGAAATCTTCAAATTCATAATGATCGACCGTATTAGAATAACCTTCAGCTAACACATCTGGATTTTCCAATGCAGCATAGAATAATTCTTTTCCTTGCGCGATTAACCAACAGCGAAAATATTCGAAGCTATCATCAGAGCAGCCGCCGTTCATGATGTACCCAGCACACCACAAGTCGGATGTATAGGAGTCGAAGCGTAATTTTTGCTCACGTAGATGAAAACCGATCATCTCTTTACTAGACATTTTCGAAAGCGCCTTTGAGATGTTACTAGCAAGCTCCTCTAGGTGTTTACTCGATTGTTTGGACGTTTCAATGATGGACCAAAATTGCTCTTCGTTCATCATTTCACCACAAATTTCTGGTTGTTCCTTTTTGAAACGGCTGAATATTCCCATTACGTTTGTTGTTAATTGGAGGTAAAGTGCGAAAAATATATGGATGATGGACGTATTCCAACAAAAAATCCCTCACCTAAAAGGCAAGGGATTTCGTAGGCGAATGGTGATTAGTTACTCTTTTTCAAGGGCATTCAATCGTTCTTCTAATTCCATCAACTTTTGTTTCAAGTAATCATTTTCCTCTTTCTGAGCTTCGATGATTTCTTGTTGATCTTTTGTTGCTTCGATGAGGTAAGGAATAAACTCCGTGTATGAAACATAGTGAGATCCATCTTCAGCTACTTCCACCACTTCTGGGATGATTTCTCTTACTTCTTGTGCCAAGACACCGATCGATTCTGGAGCAACATCTCCTTTTTCGATTTCTTCCTGAACCAATTTGAACTTGTACGAGTATCCGTTAATCGCAAGAATCTTCTCCAACGAGTTGTCCAATGGCTTGATTTCTTCCTTACGATTCTTATCAGAAGCAGCTACCCAGTTTCCTGCCGTATTCAAGTATGCGTAGATCGAGTTGTTGTTATGTGGGTTGTTATCTACCGCTCCATCAAAACGATCTTCATCACACACGTAGATAAGTGCTGATGGTTGACCGTTGTTGGCATCACCTGGCGACCACAAGGTCAATACGTTACCGTCTCCGTAGAATCCAGCTGATTCGTAATCACCTTCTTGTGATGCTGTAACGAAGTGTGCTCCTCCTGTACCGAAATCTTGAGCTCCCGATCCGTGCGTCCATACATCACTGTTGATGATCACCATTTCGTCTCCAACCGATTCCGTAATGGAAATTTTCCCATTTACATCCAATTTATTGTCTGGAGTTGTTGTTCCGATTCCCACGTTTCCAGTTACACCAGAATACATGTCTGTACCACTTACGGTCCAATCTGTATCAGAAGGAAGGGTAATAGTGTTTCCTCCTGATATAGAAACGTCAGATCCTGTGATACTCAATGTTTGAAGCTCGTTGGTTGGGTCACCATCTACCTCAGTTGTTAGGTAACCAGCTGCGGCTACTTCTGAATCTGTGGCGAAGGTTCCATCCAAGTCTTGAGACAATGTTCCTGCTGCATCTGTCACTTCGATCGAAGTTCCGTTCAATGCCAATCCTGTATTGGTCTCATTGTTAGGATCGCTATCGGCGTCATCTACGTTGTCAACAAGTGCTGTTTCTGCTGTTGTAGCGTGCAACGCGTAAGGTACACTCACGAGTTGTGATGTTCCCATAACGCTGTATGCCGTTCCTCCATTTAAGTCGATCGATGTTTCGATGAAGTAAGGTCCGTTTGCCCAGTCAATCGCTGAAAAGTTGTCAGTTGTCGTACCGCTTCCGATTTCAATGTTTACGAGACCGTATGCGTTAGTTGATGTCGCGAATTCTTCTGTATATACAGCAGTTCCTGTTGGACTTCCTTGTAAAATGGCTAATTGCATTCCAACGGCTTGTCCGTTCACAATAGTGTTGCTGGCATCTCTTACTACTGCTTGGTATTTAAAGGCTTCAGGTGATTGCGCTTGTGCTGTTGCCGCAAGCATTAATGCGGCAGAAAATGTTAAAAATAGTCGTTTCATTACTAGTAGTTCTTGATTAGTTTAAAGTTTTTGAGTGAATTGTTTTGTGCATCGGAAAGCTCCAAGTTGTAGCTTCCAGACTCTAGGTGTTCTACATTGATCTGAGTAATAACTTCAGATAACTTCCCGAAGGAAACAATGCGTCCCGTTGCATCATACATGGCATAGTTTACGTTTTCGAAGTTGACAACTTCTACGTTTAACATGTCTGATGTTGGGTTAGGGTAAATGTTCGCTTCGTAATCGACGTCATAATCGTCTAGACCTACGAAGTTCCAGTTGGTTTGATGGAAGCCTTGGGTAAGATCATTGCTCCCATCTGTTCCGGTGTCGATAACCACTTCTCCAATCGTAAACGATAAGGACCCAGTCGCCGTTTCATAGGAATCTCCCTGAGAAGAAACAACGGTTTGTCCCACGCTAGTAAAAGAAGCCAAAATCGAACACACTACAATTGATTGTTTAATCATAAGCAGATGTTTTAAAGATGTGTAATAGGTGCTTCAAAAGCATTAGTTGCACTAAAATTAGTGATAATAATACTAGCTTCCCAGCTGTTATTCAGTGTGTTCGGTTATTAACTTGGTAATAAGTGGTTTAAAAATGAAATGACAGTGCTTTTTATCCAAAAGCAAGTTGGATGATCTCATTTTTAGAGGGTTGCTCTTTTAAGGTGAGTTCCTTTGTGTCAGCATCTACGATCAGAAAATGGGAAGCAAATTCTAAACACAAATCAATATCGTGAGCGGATAAGACGATGCACTTTTCTAATTTTTCGGCTGTTTCTTTGAGAATTCCCAAGACTTTTTTCTTGTTGGAATAGTCGAGGAAGGCCGTGGGTTCGTCCAATAAAATGATGGATGTTTTCTGCGCGACAGCCTTGGCGATGGCAACGAGCTGTTTTTCTCCGTCACTGAGTTCGGAAGTAAATCGATCAGATAAGTGTTCTACTCCCAGAGTCGAGATAGCGGATTGAATTTCGGTTTCGTCCAGATCATTCAATCGACCGAGTGCGTTGGTGTAAGGTGCGCGCCCGGCAGAGATAAATTCGCGCGAACGGACATAATCCATAAATGGGAAATTTACAGGCACAAATGCCATTTCCTTCGGAAGTTCACGTGAGGTGATTGCTGCGATGGCTTTCCCATTGATCTCAATCTCTCCAGATAGAACAGGAATTTGTTTGGAAAGTGTCTTGAGTAAAGTCGATTTTCCGGCTCCATTTTTTCCGACTAAAATGTACACCTTTCCTTTCTCCAATTGGATGTGTTCGGTATGAAGCAATCCATCCGAATAACCAACGCGTATGTTCTTTAAAGTGATCATCGGAGTTTACGAAGGATAAGCAGTACAACAATAGGAGCGCCGATAAGGGAAGTTAGCACATTGATTGGAATAACCATGTGATTTTCCAAGGATTGAATCAAGGCATCGCACAACAAAACGAAAATCCCTCCAATCAAAGCGCTGGACAGGATGAGAAGTCCATGATGTTGAGACTTCAGAAGAATTCTTACCAAGTTCGGAACCGCCAAACCGACAAAAGCAATCGGCCCACAAAACGCTGTAATTAATCCCGTGAGAATGGCAGTAATTCCAATGATAACAAAACGTGTCCGCTTGTAATTCAATCCAAGTAACCGCGCTTGATTTTGTCCAAGAACCAATAAATTCAAGGGTTTAATAAGAAAGAGCGATCCGACAATTCCCAAAATGAAAACGGTGGCAATCAAAGGGATTTGATCAAATTCGATGCGGGAAAGTGAACCGAGTGCCCACAAGGTAAAGACTTTCAATTCGGAAGCATCGCTGCTCACTTCTAATAATGAAACAATGGCACTGGTGAAGCTTCCCAACATGATTCCAATCAGTAATAAGGAAATCTGAGAACGGACCAATTCAGAGAATAAGGAGATGATCAATCCGAAAATTAACGCACCAATCAAGGCATTCGTAATGATTCCCACATCCGAAGACAAGAACGGAATTCCCGTCATGATGCTGAATGCGACAAACAAGCTTGCACCTGAGTTGATTCCCAAAACATACGGTCCCGCCAGTGGATTGTTGAACAAGGTTTGCATCAATAATCCAGCAACGGACAATCCAGCTCCTGCGATAAAAGCGGTGAACATGCGAGGAACGCGTACTTCACGAGCGATTAATTGTTGGGTATTGGTTTCATCAAAATCGAAAAGAGAGCTTACGAGATCGCCAAATCCGATGTCCAAATGTCCCGACATAAAATGAACCACTCCTGCAATGGGAAGCAGCAGGAGAAAGATGATAATCATCCATTTATGTCGTTGGGAAATAATCACTCTTTTATTTTTTCGTAGAAATGAAGCGGGCTGTTCGGCTCAAATTCTGGGTGAAAGATATGAATGAAATCAGCCAAAAGAAAATCAGGTTCGATGGCGCTCATTTCCCAGAATTTATTCATTTCATGCGAGTAACAGTAGATTCCGTTCGTGTATGCACCGATAAATTGTGCTTTCGGATTCATTTCGGATAAGACGGATTTGGACGCAACACCAGGATTTAGCCAAAATTGTGTCGAGCGGTTATCTGCTACCACTTTTTCAATCGGAAGGAAAATACTTC
>JBFHGY010000278.1:0-5011 GCA_041582905.1 Crocinitomicaceae bacterium
GAATGGGTTGACACCCTGACAGTAGCATTCATGAAACCGCTGAGCGGAAGTGGTGCACGCGGAGCATTCGTCGAGGTGATGAATACCTATGGAGTGAGCTCTATTCAAGAACGTATTGCTGCCACTATGCAAGGAAGTACCGAAACCACTTTCTACGTTTTAGCAGTTTACTTCGGATCTGTTGGAGTAAAAAATACGCGGTACGCTGCGGCAGCGGGTCTCTTTGCCGATTTCGTAGGGATTATTACCGCCATTATTGTTTCATATATTTTCTTCTACTAGTTATGCGAAATTGGTTCAAAAAAAAGAAACGCGAAATTATTGCCAGCGAGATGTCAAGCACGAAGCTTCAACGCCTCGATTATCCCGCTAAAATTGTCGTGGCATGGTCAAAAGCGATTGAAGGAAACGACGATCTTATGCTATGGCTGAAGGAAAACGATTACATGGAATTATTCATGGCCACCTACGCCATTTACTTGAAAGACGAAGCGCGAAATTGGCTACAGGATAATGGATATGCGCATCTTTTAGCAATGATAAATGCTGCCGAGGGCAATGAAAGCGCTCAAAAGTGGTTATTAGTGCATGATTTTGAAGTCTTGTATCATATCGCGATGGCCGTGGAAGATGAACAATCTAGTTTTGAGTGGCTTGGACAAAATGCTCCGGCAGATATTTTCCTTCTCGCCAAGTCAATTAAAAAGGTCAAAGATAAGATCGAAGAGAATCACAACGACATTCACACCTTTAGAGTTGACCTCTAAGCAGTGTTTGATCGACACAAGAATTTTTTATTGCAAATGATTGTTTTAGCTTTGCACTCACAATTTTGAACAACCGTAATGATAAAAGGAAAGAAACTGATTGTCATTTTGCCTGCATATAACGCGGCAAAAACCCTAAAGAGAACCTACGACGAAATCCCATTTGATATTGTTGATGAAGTAGTATTGGTGGACGATAAAAGTAGTGACAACACTTCTGAATTAGCGCGTGAGATTGGTATCAAGCACGTCATTCGTCATGAGGAAAACAAGGGATACGGAGGAAATCAAAAAACGTGTTACAATAAAGCATTAGAACTAGGTGGAGACATCGTTGTGATGCTTCACCCTGATTATCAATATACACCAAAGTTGATTGAGAGTATGGCTCATCTAATCGCTAATGATGTATATCCAGTGGTAATCGGATCGAGAATTTTAGGGAAAGGTGCGTTGAAAGGTGGAATGCCTTGGTACAAATACGTAGCGAATCGCCTGTTGACTTTATCTCAGAATATTTTGATGAATCAAAAGCTTTCTGAATATCACACAGGATACCGCATGTTCTCGAAAGAAGTACTTGAAGGAATTGATTACAACATCAACTCTGATGATTTCATTTTCGATAACCAAATGTTGGCGCAAATTTTCTACGCTGGATTTGAAATCGCAGAAATTACCTGCCCAACGAAGTACTTCGACGATGCGTCTTCTATCAACTTAGCAAGAAGTTCCAAGTATGGAATGGGTGTTTTGGGGGTTTCTTGGTTGTACTTCTTCAACAAGATTGGTATTGCTAAATCCAAAATGTTCCATTCGAAATCGAAATAGGAACAACTCCGTTGAGTTGCAGTGCGAACTGATCTGATTAACAAACGAACATGACACTACTTGAACGTATTGCGTCACAACAAAAGTGGACATTGAGTCTACTAGCAGTACTTTCAGCATTTTTTTTCATCGGATTAGGACATTTTCATCTATTTGATTGGGATGAAATCAACTTCGCGGAGTCGGCTCGAGAAATGATCGAAAGCCAAAATTACCTGCGCGTTCAGATCAACTATCTTCCTTTTTGGGAAAAGCCGCCTCTCTTTTTTTGGCTTCAAGTACTCGCCATGAAGTCATTTGGAATCAGTGAGTTTGCCGCTCGATTCCCCAATGCATTATTTGGTGCACTGTACCTCTTCACTTTCTATTTCATAGGAAAGCGTCACTTCTCTCCTACTTTTGGTTTGATTTGGTCGTTGGTGTTTTTCGCCTCACTTCTTCCTCATATTTACTTCAAGTCAGGAATTATTGATCCTGTTTTCAATTACTTTATTTTCCTGTCGATCTACTTCATGATTCGCTTCCTGGGAAAAGATGGAGAGAAGTTGTGGAGATTAGCACTACTTTCTGGCGTTTTTTCAGCATTAAGCGTGCTCACTAAGGGACCGGTTGGATTTCTTCTCTTAGGCTTGACACTTGCTGTCTACGTCATCTACAAACGATTTAAAGTGTTTCCTTCCGTAAAGGGAATTTTATTATTCCTCGTAGGATTTGCTAGTATCATTGCATGCTGGGTCGCAATGGAGGTTTCGCAAAATGGATGGGATATTTTATGGCAATTCATCGAGTATCAAATTGAGTTGTTCCGTACGCCTGTGGCAGGACACGAACAGCCATTTTACTACCATTTCTTCGTAGTTGGTCTCGGTTGTTTTCCCATTTCAGTGTTGGCTATTCCGTTGTTTTATAAGCGAAAAGATGAAACACCACTCGATTTACGTCGTTGGATGTTGAGTTTGTTTTGGGTCGTATTGATTCTCTTCAGTATCACAACGACCAAGATTATCCACTATTCTTCCATGACGTACGCTCCACTTTCATTTGTTGCCGCTTTAAGCGTATACCACATGATGAAAGGAGGAATTGAAATCAAAAAGTACCTTCGAGTTTTGTTCTTGATTATCGGAGGAATTGTTTCTCTCGCCATGTTGGTACTCCCAATTATTCTCATGGAACGAGACTGGTTGATTAGTGTAACGAGCGACCCTTTCGCCGTAAAATTGATTGAGCATTCTCCGAAATGGACCTTCATTGATATGTTTGCGGGAATCGTTTTTGCCATTGGCTTCATTGCCGGATTTATCTATCTCAGAAAGCAAAACGTAAGCAAGATGATTATGTCTTTGAGTGCGGGAACTGCCATTGCTTTACTGGTCGCATTGTTCACGATTATGCCGAAAGTAGATCAATTGACGCAAGGTGATGCCATTTCAATGTATGAAGAATTGCAAGGAGAAGATTGCTATGTAGAATCGTTACGAAAGAGCTACGCTCAATATTTCTATACCCGAATTCAACCCAACACGCGCAGCGAGGAACAGGATTTAGACTGGTTATTGCGTGGAGATATCGATAAACCCGTATACATTGGAACGCGTTTCAATCGAACATTTTTAGATGAAATTGGAGGTTTTGAAGTGATAAAAGAACGCGGAGCGTTTAAGTTGTATCGCAGAATGCCGAAAAATCAATCTTCCGATCCAGAATAGAAAATTTCAACAGCTGTTGCTCCTTTTCCGTATTCTCTGAAGTCAGCGTCGTAATAATCAATTGAAGATTGCTTGTCGAGATAGGATCGAACTTCTTCTTTCAAAACGCCCATTCCGACACCGTGAATAATGATCAATTTTCGAATACGTTTGCTTCTTGCTCGTTGAAAGAAACTTCTCAATTCGCGTAATTGTTTGGTAACGATTTCGCCATTACTCAATCCTGAATGAGAATCGGTGATCTCTTCAATATGTAAATCAATTTCCCATACATCCACAGGCTTTCGCTTTCCCGTTAGGTTGCCTTTTTTTACTTGATGCTTGATCATCGCAAAGGATTCATCTTCCTCATTGATTGCAACAATATCTTCAGAATTCAAATGATATTCTTCACCATGAACGGGAGCAATTTCGTCGAAACGACATTTTTGATCAAAGCCTGTTTCATCTTCAATCACCACGAAGTTATCATGAACGGATTTTACAATTCCTCCGCCCGCTTCGTGCATAAAAACAATTTTCTGTCCAGGATTAAAGCGCATCAGGTCCCCACATTTGTGTTCCGATGAGTACAGAAAGTAACCACGGAGAAAGGAAAGATAATATCCAAAAAGCAACCACGACAAAACGGAAGAACAACGAGGTGTCACGTTTGATTGGCGTTACGAGTACATTATTGACTTGACTCGCCAGCACAGGGTCGGCTTCTTCACTAGAAACTTGATCGATAAACTTTCTTAGAGCAGGCGTATGTTGCAATACCACTTCCTTGATTTTCGAAAAATCGCGATTACTCAAACCTTTATAGGTTGTTGCGTAGTTCACGTCTTCACCCAGTAAATCTTTGTGCATTTGGTACTTCTTCTGTAATGCTCGTACTCGGAATGCCATAAAGAACCCGAAGGCAATCACAATGTAGTTTCGCATGTACGCTCCAATAGCGATCAACGCTAAGGATGACACGAGAGCAAAAACCATGAGCAAAAATTCGTTGACACGTTTCACCAACAATTTGAACATTTGACCTCCATCCAAAGGATCAAGCGGCAACAAGTTGATAATGTTCAAGAGTAAGAAAATGATCGCAGGCTCTGCCAACCAAGAATTATACGGACTCCAGGTCGAATACCAAAAGAGCAAATTTCCGACTACAATTCCCGGGAAAGGTCCAGCAATCAGCACAATCAAACTTTGTTTCTGAGAATAATTGGATTTTTTCCCTTGCACAAAAGCGCCCATTAACGGAATAAACAGCATTCGCACATTCTTGTACTTGAACGTTTTCATCGCAATGAAGTGTCCCATTTCGTGAACCACCAAGACAATCAACAAGTTGAGCAAGAACAGGAATTGATCTTCAAAAAAGAGCAAAAACACCATGATGAACACCACCAACGAAAAAATCGTTAGTGAAAGACTGCTCTTTGGCGTATACTCAACCAATTCGGGCTTCTCAGGATAATAATCGTATTCTTGCATTTAACACTAATGTATTGAGAATTAACGAATCCTCCATAAATTCCACTAGAAATTATGCATTCAAGGCAAAATCTTTAGCAAAATAGGTCAAAATCCCATCTGCTCCTGCCCTACGGATACTTAACAACATCTCCGACATCGCCGATTCGTAATCCAGCCATCCATTGGCACTTGCGGCATAAATCATTGCACATTCACCACTTACATTGTAAGCTGTAATGGGCA
>JBFHGY010000279.1:0-5000 GCA_041582905.1 Crocinitomicaceae bacterium
ATGTGGTTTATTTTATTTTCATATCAAACAGGGCTGCATCAACAAATCCTATTATGTTTTTAGAAATAATTACTTTTTTTTCATTCGAATTAAACCTTTCGTTAGCTCGACCATCTAAGAAAGTATAAACCCAAAAATTAACGTTATGAATTTCAAGATTTTGTCTCTACTATTTTCAGCCTTTTTATTTTTATCCTTCTCTGGACACAGTCAGTCTCGTGCGAAATGGGAAAAACTCGGTGTTCGTGCCGTGAACTACAGTTTAGATAAAGACGACATCCACGTTGGAGCCAAAGAAGGTGGTTTCACCAAATTAAAAGTAGTGGTAACAGGAGGTGCTCTGAACATGCACAAAATGGTTGTTACCTACATGAACGGTGAAAAAGAAGAAATTGAATTGCGTCACAACTTCGCAAAAGGAAGTTCATCACGTGTCATTGACTTAAACGGGGGGAAACGATTGATTAAAAACATTCGTTTCTTCTACGACACGAAAAATCTTGCACGAAGCAAAGCGAAAGTGATCGTATTCGGAAGAAAGTAACTCTGAAAGAAATAAGAGAAAAGCCGCTGAATGTAATCAGCGGCTTTTGTTTTGAAATTGTTTTTAAAACTTCATCTTCGTCGCCTTGATATCATCAAAGAAATGATTAGGAAAGGGATGTGTCGATGGCCAAGGAAGAAAATTTCCATTTCCTCGAACATAGGCCGTGATAATTCGATAAACGGAATCCATACAATTATTACCAATTAACCCGTAGCCTTCACCTTTACTCTTTTCGGCAGCTGCTATTCCCGCACTTTCGTTTGGACTTGGAAACGTTAATAATTTGTACTCATGATAATTAAAAATTGGTCCATCTGCTTGTCCACCGCGCGTCAGTAATTGGATCATCGTTTGAAAATCCGTTTTCTTGACAAATACTCCGTTCGGTTGTCCATTGGGAATTGTTCCAGGGAAATGACCATTAAACAGATCGGGAGTTGCTTCTTTCGACCCAAACAACCAGTTTCCATCGGGTAATCTAAAACCCCATCCGGAGTGCCCCAATAAGTCGTTGTTTAGTGTTACGGTTCTGTTTTGAAAAACAATGATATTTTCTCCGTTCTTCATAGTGATTAGTGTTTTTAGTGAATAAATAAGACTCTATATTCATAAGAGCCGTTGTAGTGATTCGTAACATCAAGACGTTGATTTTTTTATCTCGTTTACTCCTTTCTGTTAAAAAAATACGTTCCTTCCTCAGATGTTTTCGTTCATCCACTTGATGTTGACCGCTTAATTGAGTATTTTCGATCCACTCAAAATCAAACGAATAACCATGAAATTTTTAATTGCACCTAGTTTATTCCTAACGACCTTACTTATTGGTTGTGGAGAAACAGCTGAAAATAATGATAGTGGACAAGCAGCCGAAAGAAGCTCTATCAACGCGGATCTTGAAATGAAAAGTGGTGAAGAGGTCGACCGGTTCGCAGATATTCAAGTCATTCGATATGACATTGTTGACTTCGATAAGTTAACGATTCAGCAAAAGAAACTTGTTTATTACATGGCGCAAGCAGGTTTAGCCGGGCGCGACATCATCTATGATCAAAATAACCCTTACAACCTCGAAATTAGAAATGGTATCGAGCACATTATTGAGAACTACAAAGGTGATCAAAACTCGGAAGATTGGGAGAACTTGATGGTCTACGCTAAACAGATTTGGTTCGCCAATGGCATTCACCATCATTATGGAATGAATAAGTTTCAACCCAAATTCTCTAAAGAAGCATTTACGAGTTATATCGATGCAACAGGAGCCAACATTTCAGAAGAAGCTCTGAACGTCATCTTTGACCCTACGGTTGCTGCAAAACGCAAGGTGAAAGATGCCTCTAAGGACATGATTGTTGCTTCTGCGAATAACTTTTACGGTCCTGGAGTAACACAAGAAATGGTCGATGAATTCTACGCTGCCAAAGCCGATCCAACGGCCAAGCATCCTATTGAATTAGGGTTGAACTCAACACTTATCTTGAAAAACGGAGATTTGTATGAAGATGTTTGGAAGATCGACGGGAAGTACGGAAAAGCCATCGAAAAAATCGTGTATTGGTTAGAAAAAGCGGTTACTGTTGCTGAAAACGATCAACAAGCGAAGGCGTTGGAAAAACTCATTGAATATTACAAAACGGGAGATCTAAAAACGTGGGACGACTACAACGTTCTTTGGGCAAAATCCACCGAAGGTGATATCGACTGGATTAACGGATTTATTGAAGTATACGGTGATGCACTTGGAAAGCGTGCTTCCTATGAAAGCATCGTTCAGATTACCGACTTCGAAGCATCGAAGCAAATGCAAGTTGTTGCTGAAAACGCACAATGGTTCGAAGACAACTCTCCATTGATTGATTCTCACAAGAAAAAAGAAGTGAAAGGTGTTAGTTACAAAGTGGTGCAAGTTGCCAGCGAATCAGGTGACGCTTCCCCTTCTACTCCAATTGGCGTGAACTTGCCAAACAACAACTGGATTCGTCAAGAAGTAGGATCGAAATCAGTGAGCCTTGGAAACATCATCGGTGCTTACGACAAAGCGGGAGGACCTGGAATTTTAAAAGAGTTTGCTCATGACGCGAAGGAAATCGAATTGGCAGAGAAACACTCGTACTTGGCAGGGAAACTACACACGGCATTGCACGAAGTAGTTGGACATGCTTCTGGACAAATCAACGAAGGAGTGGGACAACCAGCCGAAACACTTCGTAACTATGCAAGTACACTCGAAGAAGCACGTGCAGATTTGGTTGGGTTGTATTACATCATGGATCCTAAATTGATCGATTTGGGATTGATCGAAACACTTGACGTTGGAAAAGCGGAATACGATGGATACATCAGAAACGGAATGATGACGCAACTTCAACGCTTGGAATTAGGAGATGACGTGGAAGAAGAACACATGCAAAACCGTCAATTAGTCGCTTCGTGGGCCATCGAGCGTGGAGCTGCGGACAACGTAATTGAGCGCGTTAAGCGCGATGGAAAAACGTACTTCAACATCAACGATTATGATAAGCTACGTGTAATTTTCGGAGAATTGTTGCGTGAGATTCAACGCATCAAGTCGGAAGGTGATTACGAAGCTGGTAAGGCACTCGTTGAAAATTATGGCGTAAAAGTTGATCAGGATTTACACCGTGAAGTATTGGCACGTGTGAAACCATTGAACTTGGCTCCATACCGTGGATTTGTGAATCCCGTTCTCGTTCCGGTAAAAGGTGAGGATGGAGAAATCACAGATATCAAGATTGAAAATAATCAGTCGTTTGTAGAACAAATGCTTTACTACAAGAAAGAATATGGAATCTTAGCAGAATAGGATTTCAAAAATATGCGAATGGGGGTTTGCGTAAGCGAGCTCCCATTTTTACACTAAAAAAATCAACCTATATGAAGACAAAACAAGATATTGTCAATGATTGGCTCCCAAGATACACTGGGGAGAAACTAGAAAATTTTGGAGAGTACATTTTACTCTGTAATTTCCATAATTACGTGAACAAATTTGCAGAAATGCATGGTGTTGAAGTGATCGGGAAAGATAAACCTATGCAGTGCGCAACTGCCGAAGGAATCACGATGATCAACTTTGGAATGGGAAGCGCATCCGCTGCCACCTGTATGGATTTACTTTCGGCTATTAAACCCAAAGCAGCCCTTTTCTTAGGGAAATGTGGTGGATTGAAACGAAAAAACGAAGTAGGTGACCTCATCCTCCCGATTGCTGCGATTCGAGGAGAAGGAACGAGCAATGATTACTTTCCACCAGAAGTACCAGCACTACCTGCCTTTGCCTTGCAAAAAGCAATTTCTACAACCATTCGTGACTACGGAAAAGACTATTGGACTGGAACGTGTTACACGACCAATCGACGCGTATGGGAACATGATGATAAGTTCAAAAAATACCTCAAGAAATTGAGAGCTATGGCAATCGACATGGAAACAGCAACGATTTTCTCGGTTGGATTTAGAAACAAAATTCCAACTGGAGCCTTATTACTCGTTTCTGATCAACCGATGGTTGCCGAAGGAGTAAAAACAAGCGAAAGCGATTCAAGAGTAACTGCAGACTTTGTGGATGATCACTTGAAAATTGGAATTGACTCCTTGAAGCAGTTGATCAATAACGGTCATACGGTGAAGCATTTGAGGTTTGGGTAAATCCTTTACCAATGCGGGCTTCGGCTCCGCTCAGCCAGCATCCTTTACAACCGAGGAATGAGCGAAGCCGAAACCAGCGTACTCATCCATTGCGGACTTCGAGTGCCTCAGTCCTCCGTTGATGACATAAAATCAGAGGGGTGAGGCTCTCGAACCCCGTATTATTCGCCAACATCGTAACCGTCCTGAAAAAAAACGTTCTATCGGGTAGAAACTACCTTATGAAATCACTTTTATTCTTTCTTGCGATATGCTTCTCCCTGACGTTGCGTGCTCAAACGGAAAAATCCATCGTTGCTTTCACGAATTACGGTTCCTGTTATCAAGGATTGAAATATGAAAACGGAAAAATTCTTTGGGAAGCAGATTTCGAATCGTTGGAAAAGATTTACGATTACGAAAATCGGACTTATCCTCGTCGCTATTATTGGATTGCCCAAAAGAATGGCTATTTCGGGTTGATTGATCCTGAAGGAGTACAAGTTCTCCCCTTTCGTTTCAATAAAACTCAATCCGCCTATCCATGGCGAAAGGGCATCATTGCATCAGACGATTCAGGCAGTTATCTCTATTCCAACTCAGGCGAAATTGAACTCACGTTAGAGGGATATTCCTGGTTTGAAATTACCCCAAATGGTTATATCGTAGAGAAAAATGGACAACGTGGATTTCTTGATTTAGAGCTAAATCAAGTGCTTCCGACGGAATATGACCAATTAGTATTTGAAACGGTCCAACGATGGAGTGAAGGAATGTCTCCTATCGCATCAACGCGTTTTATACG
>JBFHGY010000280.1:0-4988 GCA_041582905.1 Crocinitomicaceae bacterium
GATTCAGATCCTGACGTGCTAGTGTTAATCGTCAAATTCAATGTGGAAACTGAATCACATCCGCTCGCTGTTGTTAAGTTTGCTGTGTATGCTCCAGAAGTCGTGTACGTCATCGAGTTCGCTGACCACGTGAATGAATTACATGCTGTGACCGATTCTGATCCTGAAGTAGGCGTACATGGTCCCGGAACCAGAGAACTACACGAATTCCCTAAGTTATCTCCCCAAATGTATCCAACCCATGAAGGATTGTCTATGAACGGGTTTCTGTTTCCTTGAATACTGTAAATGGCATTGTTTCGTTCAATTTCTTTCGGACTTACGGCGTCATTTGCATGCCATGTGAGCAAGAGATCAAGTAACCAAGGTTCGAATACGGTATAGTTTGTCCCATCAAGTGCACAATCACCCTGAGTACTGATGGAAGTCCATGATGTAATTTGGTTTTCGTAGCGCGTAGCGAGGAAAAAGAACATCCGTGCGTAATCTCCCTTATACTCATCGATGGGTTCGAAGTATTGCATCGAAGGACAGGGATAAGCGGGATTTGTTCCAACTTTGAAACCATTCGAACCAGTTGTTGTTGCTGTAACAACTTCACCTGGAGGGTAGTTTAGTTTGGCGCTATTCATTAATCGATCTGACGGTGTCAGATGATGCAAATCAAAGTTTTGTGTGTCTGCAGGAAATGTCGTTCCTCCTCCCCACCAACTTCGAGGAAATGTGTGCTCACGATTATAACATAATCCTTCGCCATTCGGACACGATCCATTATCGCGATTGCTGCAATGATCGAACTCAAATTCTCCTGTTCCTGAAGGAATATCGGTAAACATGTCCCATACAATGGTCGCCGTTCCAAGATCGTTAAGTCGCCTATCGGTGTGAAGAAATGCATCCCATACGTCGTATTGTGATGAGGTGTACTCGATCACCGATTGTGTTTTGATGGTGTTATAGATCTCTGTCTTCAAGGCTGCACATCCGACACCAAGCGCGATTTGTGCTTGAACGGAACCGTAATAATCTGCCTCGATCCGAAAGTTGTCGATTCGATATCGTTTTGCAGCAGTAGATGTTCCTGTATACTTAAAGGCGAAGTGCACAGAAGTTCCAGAAATTCCACTTACATCAATTGCGGGATGCCGTTGAAAAAGGGTAGAGAAGCAGGCTGTGGCATTGATGTCGAATACGCTCAAGGGAATGGCTGTCCACGTGGCATTTTGCACATCTGCAACTGTTCCTCCTCCGCTGTAGTCTAGCGAGTAGTACAATTCAATTAATCCACCGCCATAAAAATCGTTGTAATCAAACATCAGGTACTCTTCTGTTTGGGTATCCATGTTGAGAGAAGGGGAGATGAGCCAGTCTTCATCGTTGGCGCCGCCATATCCGTTGATTTCCATGTATCCGGCTGTTGCATTCCAGATATCCGTGGGGTCTAAGATGTCGACAGCTGTCCAGGCACCCATGCCTGCATTGAAATCTTCCGAATGTAAAGTTGATTGTGCATTAATAGCTTGACTGAGCAGGCAAAATGTGCCCACCGTCAGTGCGTAGAGTAGTTTCATTTTATAGTTTTTAGCACAAGTAAGATAGGTAATCGAGAAGTATTAGAAAAATCGTAAAGACCTGTTAGCGCCTTGTATTGACGCTATGATTTTCCGCTAAATCGAGTAAGTAAAAAGGAAATCGCAATTGGATTTTTTTTGAAACTTTTTCAACATTAAAAATTACAGTTTAACCTACTTTTTTGAACGTTAATGAGTACAATTTGCTACCAAGTGCTAACTTGAATAGATGAAGCCGTCAATTTCTTCTACGAAGGGTGGAAAAGGATGTGAAATGAAGTGTTGTTGAGAAGATTGATCTACTCGAAATATATCGATTGAATGGTTACTTTGAGAACTGTTTTTTGTGCGTCTCAATATAGTTGATGAGTAATTGGGCAATGTACTCCTGCGAGTGATAAAATTCTTCATCAAGCGTATTCCATTTTTCTTGAGCAGATTCACTCAATTGTAATTGCTGTTCGCGTCGAGTGATTTGTTCCTTTGGCACATTGTTGTTCGGCCAGACAGCCATTGCTTTGGAAAGGAGTGTTTTGATTTCGATAGAACCGATTTGTTCCAAAGCCTTCAATGTTTCATGGGCGTAATTTCCACTTGAATTGAAAAAGAACTGATCGAAACCACCATTATTCACTTCTCGCTCCAAATTTTCAATGAAAAGAACAACTTTTTCGCCTTCGGTGAGCACAGAGATGTCTTCTCCGTAATTGGATTTCTCGTTGAGAATCGAATCTAACTCCATAATCACATCTTCTGGGTAGGTTGCTCGCTCGAGTATTTCGTCAATTGAATAATTCATTCCAGCTGGCGTTTTTTGACCTTGACAACTAATTCCAAGCAGTAGGAGCGCACTTATGATCAAAATTGTTTTCATATCAAATCGTTTAGTTCAAAAGGAACAACTGCTTGATCCGTTCCATGTCTATTGAATCATTGATTTCATAAAAGTAATCCAATTGCCATTTCTGTGTCTTTTGCGCTTGTTTGTTTTGGGCAACATCCCATTTGGGATATACCCGAAATCCTCGCTTACCTTCTTTCTTTTCCGTTGAAAGAATGCCTCTTTGAATTAAAATAGATTTTGGGAAGATGAATTGCCCGAGTTGCTGATCCGATTTAACAGTGATGATGAAAAAATCAATCGAATCATTCTGGTGATACGGCTCTGTTGTTCCTTCCTTGTTGCGTTTCCAGCAAGTAACGAATTGCCCCACTTTTTTCGGTGTGATCTTAGCAGTTCTTCCTAAAACGGATTGACCATTCAGTTTGAATTGACAGGCATGGTATTCTCGACCTTCAGCTTCCGTCTCGAACTCTGAAAGAACAAAATTACATGGACTGTATACGGTTGAATGAATGTGTTTGAGATGGTGATCCATTGCGTGTTCGTGGCAAAAGGTGTTTCAACAAAAAAGCCCTAACTCTTTCCGATGAGTGTCGGAAGAAGCCAGGGCTTTCGATTTAATATATTAATCTAGCGATTCGCGATATTCACGTAATCACGTACAGTTTCTCCTGTGTAAATCTGACGAGGACGACCAATTGGTTCTTTGTTGTCCATCATTTCTTTCCATTGAGCAATCCATCCTGGTAGACGTCCAAGAGCGAACATTACCGTAAACATTTCTGTTGGAATTCCGATTGCACGGTAGATAATTCCAGAGTAGAAATCTACGTTAGGGTACAAGTTACGTGCTTTGAAGTATTCGTCTTCTAATGCAACTTGCTCCAAACGTTTCGCGATGTCTAGCATTGGATCGTCGATTCCCATTTTTGCCAATACGTCGTCACATGCTTTCTTGATAATAGTCGCACGTGGATCGAAGTTTTTGTATACACGGTGTCCGAATCCCATCAAACGGAATGAATCATCTTTATCTTTTGCTTTTGCTACCCACTTGTCAACGTCACCACCGTCGTTAGCGATTTTCTCAAGCATTTCAATTACAGCTTGGTTAGCTCCTCCGTGAAGAGGTCCCCAAAGTGCACAGATTCCAGCAGAAACTGAAGCGTATAGGTTTGCATGAGAAGATCCAACGATACGAACCGTTGAAGCTGAACAGTTTTGTTCGTGATCAGCATGAAGAATCAACAAAGTGTTCAATGCGCTTACAACAACAGGATCTGGTTGGTAATCTTCTGTTGGCATTGCGAACATCATGTGCAAAAAGTTTGCTCCGTAATCCAAATCATTTTTTGGATACATGAACGGGTGACGCATTGCGTTTTTGTGCGACCATGCTGCCAACGTTGGCAACTTAGCGATCAAACGGTGAATCGTCAAGTCTCTTGCTCCTGCATCACGATTCGGATCCAACGATTCTGGGTAGAATGTTGAAAGCGAACAAACCATAGAAGCCAAGACTCCCATTGGGTGAGCTTTTGCTGGGTACGCTTCGAAGAACTGTTTCATGTCTTCGTGTACCAAAGTGTGCTTCGTAATGCTGTTTTTGAAATTGTCCAATTGCTCTTGAGTAGGAAGTTCTCCTTCAATCAAAAGGTACGCAACCTCTAAGAACGATGCCTTGTCGGCCAATTGTTCAATTGGATATCCACGGTAACGCAAAATACCTTTTTCACCATCTAAGAAAGTGATGGCACTTTTTGTACTTCCCGTGTTTTTGTATCCTGGGTCCAAAGTAATATACCCACCAGTTCCACCTCTTAGTTTACTGATGTCGATTCCTTTTTCGTTTTCTGTTCCTTCGATTACTGGCAACTCATAGCTGTTACCATCTAACTCTAATTTCGCAATTTCGCTCATTATTATCGCTGCTGATTTATGTTAAAATTCTTCAATCGCCTAAATTAATACTTCATTTTGATTCTATCAACGGAATTTCAAAAATTAATTTTCGCTTAATTTAGAACCTGAGTTCGATTCTAAAACGCACTCAGATCGCTCTAAAAAGAGCCGTTTTGAATTAAAGCGAAAAAAGTGCCTTTTATGACGAAACAGTTGTTCTGCTATTTTTTTAAGCGAACTCAAGTTTAAAGGTTCTTCAATGTATAATCCAACATCATTGTATACAGATGATTCCGTGTGTTTCCACCGTAAATCCCATGGTTTTTGTTGGGATAGATGAAGAGATCGAATTGTTTATCGGCTCGAACCATTGCGTTGATCATCTCCATTGTATTTTGATAATGAACGTTATCATCACCAGATCCATGAATCAATAGGTATTTCCCTTTGAGTTGATCCACGAAATTAATCGGCGAGTTTTGATCGTATCCACCTTCGTTTTCTGCAGGAGTACGCATGAATCGTTCTGTATAGATGTTATCGTAGTAACGCCAGTTGGTAACAGGAGCTACGGCAATTCCCATTTTGAAGTAATCTGCTCCTTTGGTCATTGCCAGTGAAGTCATAAATCCACCATAACTCCATCCCATGATTCCGATGCGGTCTGCTGC
>JBFHGY010000281.1:0-4984 GCA_041582905.1 Crocinitomicaceae bacterium
CTTGGTTGGATGCACGTGAACCATACGGACAATCTGAAATCTTCCGATTTGTGGATGGCCCAATTGACAATCCATCAGACGGTCCAGAAGGTCTCCTAAATGCATGGCCAATGGATGAAGCGTACGTTGATTATGTAACAGGGAATGCAACAAGTGGAATCATCAACGACCTAGCCAACTATCCTACAATCGATGCAGCGTCATTGATTTCTGCTAATGAATTCGGAAGCGAAACAAACATCAGCCTTGGTTATCACGCGATTGAGTTTTTGCTTTGGGGGCAAGATTTAAGCGCCACTTCAGCGGGAACACGCCCGTACACCGACTATGTTTCTGGTGGTACAGCAGCAAATCAAGATCGACGTGGTCAATATTTGAAATTGTGTGCTGACATCTTGGTTCAAGGTTTGGAACAAGTGAAAAATGAATGGGATCCAGCAGCATCCAACAACTACAGAGCAACATGGTTAGCTATGGATAACGACATTGCTCTCCGTAAAATGTTCAATAGTATTCGCGCAATGGCCGGGAATGAACTCTCTGGTGAGCGCATGTTTACTGCTTATGACAATATGGATCAAGAGGATGAGCACAGCTGTTTCTCAGACAACACTCACAGAGACATCATTTTGAATGCACAGGGTATCGAGAACTTGTACATAGGAACATATACAGATGTGAACAGCACCGTAATTTCTGGATATTCACTTAGTGATCTTGTCCAAGAAGTAGATGCTGCCAATAATTCACTCATGCTTGCGCAACTCGCTGATGCAAAAGCTAAAATCGATTTGATGTACATTCCGTTCGACCAAGCGATTGTTTTACCAGCGGAACGACCAAAGGTTTTAGACGCTATCAACTCACTCATTGAAGAAGAGACGATCATTGTAGATATCGCCGCTTCATTCGATATTATTTTTTAACGAAAAACACAGCAGTCATGGTTACTCGCTATCTCTTTCTAGGATTTATGGCAACAGTGGTATTTGTTGCCTGTAAGAAAACTGATTCTTTTTATGATAGTGAGTTGAGCGAAGTGCTACCCGCTGGCTCAAACTGTACTGTTTACGACGAAACTTCCTATGCATTCAGTTATAAAATCAAAGGATTGAGTACTGATCAAAACTTGGAATTTTTCGTTGGAAACTCATTTTTTAATCAAAACTGGGTCGAGTCACCATCTTCTACAACAGCTAGAGATGGGCTCGGCCCTCTTCTCAATACAGCATCGTGCTCATCCTGTCATTTTAGAGATGGTAGAGGCCTTCCATTTACAGACTTGGGATTATTGGTTCGACTAAGTGAAAGTGGTAATGGACCCGATCCCATTTATGGATTTCAATTTCAGGATCACGCCATTTCCACCGCTCAAAAAGAAGGAGATATTGAGATCAATTATTCCATCATTTCAGGTCAATTCGATGATGGTTCCACCTACACGCTTCGTCAGCCGAGCTATTCTCTTGTCAACCTCAATTATGGAAATCTTTCCCCAACCCTCATGATGTCTCCGCGCGTAGGAACACAAATGATCGGATTGGGTTTACTCGAACAAATTACTGAGGCAGACATTTTAAAACACGCAGATGCATCTGATTCCGATGGAGATGGTATTTCAGGAAGAGCCAACTATGCGTACGACGTATACGAAAACACCACATTAATTGGTCGATTTGGTTGGAAGGCAAATACCCCAACCATCGCTATGCAAGTTGCCGCGGCTTTTAATGGAGATATCGGAATTAAGTCTTCCTATTTCCCGAACGAAAATCACACAAGCGCTCAATCCATATTGGATGCACTTCCAAATGGAGGTACCGTTGAAATTGAGGATGAGGATTTGGAAAAAGTGATTCTCTATTGTAGAAGTTTAGCCGTGCCGATTCGAAGAAATCAAAACGATATCCGCGTTCGACAAGGTGAAATCCTCTTTAACTCGCTGGAGTGCGTCAAATGTCATGTGAATACGTACGTTACGGGGAATGGCGGTACAATTGAGCCGTTAAAAAACGTCCTCATTCATCCGTATACTGATTTACTTTTACACGATATGGGAGATGAACTCGCCGATCATCGACCTGACCAACTTGCCAACGGAAATGAATGGCGAACTCCACCACTTTGGGGACTCGGACTCATCGAGACAGTAAATGGTCACACTTACCTACTTCATGATGGTCGTGCCCAATCCATTGAAGAAGCGATTTTATGGCATGGCGGTGAGGGAGCCGCATCACGAGATGCCTACAAAGCCCTATCTCTCGCAGAAAGAAAACAGTTACTCGCATTTCTTAACTCACTTTAAACGAGAAGAGTTGTTGTTTTGACTGATTCTAAATACCAATTTTGTGGTATTGTGCATTCGAATGAGTGATTTTATCTTTGCCGCAACTTTTAATCGAAGAAGATGAAGTATTTACTGTACACGCTATCAGCCGTTTCTATTCTTGCTAGTTGTAAGAAAAAAACAGACGATGCAACGGAATTCGACAAAGCTGCCCTGCTCGAGAATGTGGCTTCCACGATTATTGTTCCCGAATTGAATGATTTTAGTACTGAGCTCAACACACTCCAAACAAGTTTTGTTACGTTCGAGAATGACATGAGTCAAGCAAACCTTGACATTGTTCGCGAAAACTGGAAAGCAGCGTACGCTTCTTGGCAATCAGTAAAAATTTACGACTTCGGGCCTGTTTTAACGAATGGATTGAAAGCCGCAACAGGTATTTTCCCTTCAGATACCA
Organism: Crocinitomicaceae bacterium; assembly: GCA_041582905.1. Lineage (GTDB taxonomy): Bacteria > Bacteroidota > Bacteroidia > Flavobacteriales_D > Crocinitomicaceae > UBA4466. The sequence continues at coordinate 2,748 of JBFHGY010000281.1, forward strand.
CCCAAATTCAGAATAACATTAGCTCAGGGACGTACACCTTAGCTTCTGCATCCAACACCGATGCCATTGGACTATCTGCTTTGGATTACCTTTTGTACCAAACAGGCGCATTGGATAAGTTCATCAACACACCTAATTACGCTATGTACGCTTCTGACCTCATCGACAAAATGGTGAACGAAGTAAACATCGTAAAAGCAAACTGGAACAGTTACAAAAGTACGTTTGTGGCGTCAACTGGAACAGAGACCACCTCAGCGTTTTCCTTGTTGGTGAACGAATTCAATAAAGATTACGAAATCGCTAAAAATGCGAAACTCGGAATTCCGATCGGAAAGCAAAGCTTGGGAATTCAGCTTCCAGACTACATTGAAGCACGCTACAGTGGTTATTCACTTGACTTATTACGAAGCAGCATTGTGAGTCATCAAGGATTGTACAATGGTGATCGAAATGCTTCCTCTGGATCAGGCGTAGGGTTCTACGAATACCTTGTTCATTTGGAGCGTAAAGATTTAGCGGATGCGATCAACACACGATTTAACCAAATCATCACCAAAATTGATGGCTTCCAAGGAACACTTGAAGGTGAAATGGCGACGAACGCAACAGAATTGGATAATTTGTATACTCTTCTTCATGGACAAGTGATCAACTTGAAAACCGATATGACTTCTGCCTTCGGTGTTTTGATTACTTACCAAGACAACGACGGAGATTAATTTAGCGCATAGATATTAGGAAATGAAAAAGGGCTTCAACATTGAAGTCCTTTTTTGTTGGGAGTTGATTGACCTTAAAAATCCTTATTCTTGCAGTTGGATGCGAATCCGTCAAGGCGTTTAAGACACATGGGCACGAGTAAACTGGCATATTTTTGTAGTTCAAAAAGTTGGGGTGGATTAGAAATGAATCACCTCCGCAATGCGGAATGGATGTCTTTGCGCGGACACAAGGTTGTCGTTCTTGGAATAGTAGATTCCCCCATTCATCAGTACGCTCAACAACTGAACCTTTCTTTTGTTGCTATCGAAGCCCATCGAAGATGGTATGATTTTAAAGCGGTGAAACGTGCTCAGGCTATCATTGAGTCGGAAGGAATAACACATTTCATCATCAGAAAGCCTGGAGACATGAGTCTGGCGGCTGGGTTGAAGCATCGATTGAAACATCGTTTACATGTTTCTTATTTCATGGAGATGCAATTGGGAATTCGCAAGAAAAGCATCTTTCACACCCTCCGATTTCGCAACATTGATGTCTGGTCGTGTCCTCTCAATTGGCTGAAAGAACAGGTACAGCAACAAACTCACTTCAAAAATGAATTGGTGGTGATTCCCTCTGGAATCGATCGATCTGAGTTTAACGCGCTACCTTCGATGGAAGAATCGAGAGCATCAATGCATCTTCCTCAGGAAGGGATAATCATCGGAATGGCAGGCCGATTCGATCCGAAAAAGGGGCAACAAATCCTCTTGGAAGCGATCACCAAATGTGAGCGTACCGATTTTTCCGTTCTTTTCATGGGAGAAACCACGCAGCACGAGGGAACAGAATACGAAATGCGCCTACAGCAATTCATCAGAGATCATCAACTTGACGATCGTGTTATTTTTCGACCCTATACGGATCAAGTTCTTCATTTCTACCGAAGTATCAATTGGATGGTGATGGCGAGCCAATCGGAAACCGTTGGAATGGTTACGATTGAGTCACTTGCTGCCCACACTCCCGTGATTGGAAGTAACGCCGGAGGAACACCAGAGATTTTGAATAATGAGCAAGGAGGAATTCTCTTTGAAACCATGAATTCCGATGATTTAGCCCGTCAACTCGACCGCATTTTTACACATCCTTCTCATTTCGAAGAAAAGACATTTGATGCCTTAGTGGAACGATTTGATCATCATTCGATCTGCGAAAAGGTGGAAGCCGTTCTTGGTCTTTTGCCAAAGCACTAATTCTGATTTATTCTCGTTACTTTAGTTGATCGAATGAATTTATATTCCAACAAACAAAAATGGAAAATCGCTTTGTTGATTTTCGCCCTCCTACTGGTTGGTGCCTCACTGTTTGTTTCCAATCGCATCGTTTCTAAAGTTGCCTTGCGCGAAAAAGCCAAAGCCAAACAGTGGGCAGGAACGATTAACAAGCGGATCGAATTGGTAAAGTTGACCAACAACACCTTCTCGGAATTACGTGAAAAAGAGCGCGAAAAAATGCAATTGTGGATCGAC
>JBFHGY010000282.1:0-4975 GCA_041582905.1 Crocinitomicaceae bacterium
ATGGAGAGATACATCCCGTTGAAGTGAAGTAGGGTTTCTTCATCGTTTTTCACTGTTCTCCACGTACAGTATTCACGCCATTTTAAATACCAGATGGCTTCTAGCGTGGAGACAGTTCCACAGCTAAACGGAGGTGTTTGTGGAGAATGAACAGATCCATTGGAATGGAATCGAAAAGGTCGTTGCTTTTTGAATTTTAGCCGTTTTGGAACTTTTGAGAGTACAACTGTATCTCCAATTGCACGACCTACTGTGTCAAAGCGTTCAAAATTGACAAACTCAACCAGCCAGTTGCCGCGAGTGATTGCCGCTTCGAAGTTGTTTGTTTGAGCTATTGATGTCAAACCAAGTAGAAACAGGGAGAATGAAAGATAGATCTTCATCTAAGGGAAGCTTTCTAATCTTTAAACAAGGGAGTAATCACACGTCCATTCGAAGTTGGCATATCGAACTTCATGACGTGCGAAATCGTCGCGGAAATATCAATTTGTTCGTATTCTTCGGTTACGACTTCTCCTTGCTTGAAGTCTGGGCCGAGACCGATCATGTAAATCTTTCGGCATCCTTCACAACGATCTCCATGACTTGCAAACCCATCTTTGTGTCCGTCTGGGTGTCGTCCATGGTCATTCGTGATTATTAACGTCGTATTGTCTTTGTAATGCTTATTGTTCTGAATGAATTTCCATAGTTGGTATGCATATTTATCGGTACGCTCGATGGCTCCAAGGTAGTTCGGCCAGTCGTTGGAATGTCCACGCGTATCGACCTCTAACAAGTTGATAAGCATCATGCTCGGTTGCTCTGTTTTCAACTTTTCGAGTACGACATCCCACGTGAATTTATCCGCTACGTATTCACTACCATTTCCTCCCGGTCCACAATAATCCGATGGCATGTAGCTGTTGAACCATCCCTTTTTTCGTGCGTTGGCAAGAATATTCAACTTTCCTTTGCTGGCGATAATCCATGCTTTTTCCTTCGGAATCTTTTTCTCCTTCAAATAATATTGAAAGAACGAAGGATATTTGGGAAGTTCCGTTCCATCGTTGCGAATACTTTGATAGACACCCGTTGTGATGGCTGTATGTCCCGAATTGGTATTCGTTTTTCCGTTATTCCGAAAGTTGGTAAACAACACTCCTTGTGGAGCTAAATCTTTTGCTAGATGAGGAATGTACTGACAGGAGCTATCTCCAAAGGTTTCCGAAAAACGAGGACCGTCAATAACCAAAACAATCACGTTTTTCGTGCGATAGTCTTTTGCAGGCGGCTTTATCTCGGTATTACACGTAGTAACAACGGACGAAGAGAGTAGCAGTAGGACAATCAGTCCTGATAGTGTGAGCAGTTTCATTACATTCAGTTACGGAAATTTAGGAAACTTTCCGAAGTTCGGTTTGCGTTTCTCTAAAAATGCATCACGTCCTTCTTCCGCTTCATCGGTAGCGTAGGCTAATCGCGTAGCTTCTCCTGCGTACACTTGCTGTCCCACGAGTCCGTCATCAATTAAGTTGAATCCGAATTTGAGCATTTTAATTGCCGTTGGACTTTTCGTCATGATGCGTTGTCCCCACTCGTATCCCGTTTGATCCAATTCATCGTGCGGCACCACTTTGTTTACCATTCCCATTTCGAAGGCTTCTTGAGCGGTGTATTCCATCTCCAAAAAGAAGATCTCACGAGCGCGCTTTTGTCCCACTTGTCGTGCAAGGTAGGCAGAACCAAATCCACCGTCGAAGCTCGCTACGTTGGCGTCTGTTTGCTTGAAAATAGCATGTTCTTTACTGGCAATGGTTAAATCGCAGACAACGTGTAAACTGTGTCCACCGCCTACGGCCCAACCCGGAACGAGTGCAATGACTACTTTGTTCATGAATCGGATTTGACGTTGAACGTCCAAAATATTGAACTTGTTCACTCCGTCAGCATACGCATATCCTCGTTTTGCACGAACGCGCTGGTCTCCACCAGAACAAAATGCCCATCCACCATCTTTCGGAGAAGGCCCTTCACCAGTAATGAGTATCACACCAATTTCTTGACTTTCGTGACAAATGATCAAAGCTTCCAGCAATTCATCGACCGTTTTAGGGCGAAATGCATTTCGAACTTCTGGTCGATTGAACGCAATGCGCGCCACGCCGTCTGCCTGTTTGAAAGTAATGTCTTCGTATTCTTTTATCGTTTGCCAGTTGGGTGTACTCATTTCAGATTATTTTGATGATCAAAAATACAAGGAATTTTGGAGGAATGAGCATCGTTGGAACGCTTATCTCTTCAAAAAGTAATCCACTGCCAGCTCATACGAAATCAGTCCAAAACCAAAAATACATCCGTCTACAACAGGAGAGAGGAGCGAGGTGTGTCTGAATTCTTCGCGAGCGGAAATATTGGAAATGTGTACTTCCACAACGGGTACTTTGATCGCTTTGATACAATCGCGAATCGCGACGCTCGTGTGCGTGTATCCGCCTGCATTCATAATAATTCCATCGTGATCAGACGCTTGAAGGGAGTTGATGAGTTCTCCCTCGACATTTGACTGGAAATACGATAAATCGGCACGTGAACGCGCATTTAGGTTCTCGAAATAATCATCAAATGATTGATTCCCGTAGATTTCGTTTTCACGTTGACCAATTAAATTTAAATTTGGTCCATTAATAATCAATAATCGCATAGTGCAGTCTTGGAATCGCTATATTAAGGATTTTGTTTCATTCTTGAAAATAGAACGAGGCCTGGCGGAAAATTCCATTTTCGCTTATCAGAACGATGTGAAAAAGCTGATGGATTTCTGTGAACCGCGCAATCTCTCTCCACTTCAGGTTTCTACCAATGATTTGAAAACCTTTGTCAAGGAATTGTACGATTTGGGATTAAGTGCTCGAACGCAATCAAGAATTATTAGTGGAATTAAGCAGTTCTATTACTTTTTGGCCTTGGAAGGAGAAGTGAAAGATGATCCCAGCGAATTGATTGAAACTCCTCGAATTGGTCGAAAACTTCCCGAAGTCTTGACGATTGAAGAAATTGACGCGTTGATTTCGGCGATCGACCTCAGTACGGATCAAGGACATCGAAATAAGGCGATTTTGGAAACATTGTACAGCTGCGGATTGCGTGTATCGGAATTGGTGAATTTGCAATTTGAACAGCTATTTTTTGATGAAGGATTTATTCGTGTGATCGGAAAAGGAAACAAACAACGATTGGTTCCTGTGAGTCCAAGTGTGAAAAAGGAAATGGACATTTACACGAAGTCTGTACGAAACCACCAGAAAATTAAACCGGGAAATGAGAGTTATGTTTTCTTGAATCGTCGGGGAGCGAAATTGACACGGGTGATGATTTTCACGATCATCAAAAACCTGGTCGAAAAAATTGGACTGCAGAAAACAGTTTCTCCGCATACCTTTCGCCATTCTTTCGCTACGCATTTGTTGGAGGGAGGAGCGAATCTACGGGCAATTCAAGAAATGCTTGGACACGAATCGATTACTACGACAGAGATCTACACACATCTAGATCAACAGTTCCTCAAGGAAGCCATTATTTCGTATCATCCACGAAACAAAAAATAGCCTCCATTAGCATTCCTATATTCCGAGAATCTCTGATTATTTTTTTGTTAAACTTACATTGCTCATGCTATCTTTGACTTGAGAATTAACTGTGTATTTGTCACTTCAAAACCAACCCACATGGAGGAGTACTTTTCCAATTTTCGTAAGAATATCATAGGACAAAATGATACCATTCGAACGCCTTACCACGACTCAATTCGCATCATTTATGCCGATTGGACAGCTAGTGGAAGAATGTATCAACCCATTGAAGATCGTGTGCTCAAAAAGTTGCTGCCGTTCGTGGCAAATACGCATACAGACACGAATTATACGGGATCAAAAATGACGTATGCCTACAGCAAGGCACGTCAGATTATCAAAGATCACGTAGGGGCAAATCAGGGAGATGTTTTGGTGTCGACGTGCTCTGGAATGACGGGCGTTGTGAACAAATTTCAGCGTATTTTAGGTTTGAAACTTCAGGAGTCGTTTCGCGATCGTGTGGAACTCTCGGAGGAAGAAAAACCCGTAGTGTTTGTTACACACATGGAACATCATTCCAATCAAACTTCATGGTTGGAAACCATTGCCGATGTTGTGGTAGTGGCGCCAGATGAAGAAGGACTTGTTTCCATCGAAAATTTCGAAAAAGTGTTTGAACGCTACGCAGGTCGTAAGCGCAAGATTGCCGCGATTACCTCTTGCTCAAATGTAACGGGGATCATCACACCATACATGGATATTGCTGAACTTGCGCACAAGCATGGTGGACTTTGCTTTGTCGATTTTGCGTGCTCTGCACCGTACATTGGAATCAATATGCATGAAGACGATGAGAAGGGGCGTTACCTCGATGCGATTTATTTCTCTCCACACAAGTTTTTGGGAGGACCAGGAACCACGGGTGTGTTAGTCTTCAGTAGTGAATTGTACAAGAATAAAATTCCAGATCATCCAGGAGGAGGAACCGTTGATTGGACAAATCCTTGGGGTGGACACAAATACACTGATGACATCGAAGCGAGAGAAGATGGGGGAACGCCAGCATTTATTCAAACCATTCGTGCAGCCTTTTGCATGCAATTGAAGGATCAGATGGGCGTGGAGAACATCAAAAAGCGTGAAGAAGAACTGCTCGAAATCATCTGGGAACGCATGTCGAAAATCGAAAATGCACACATTCTTGCAGAGCAACACCAAGACCGATTAGGAGTGATTTCATTCTATATTGATGGTTTACATTACAATTTGGCGGTGAAATTGCTTAACGACCGATTCGGAATACAAACACGTGGCGGTTGTTCTTGCGCGGGAACCTACGGACATTATTTATTCGGTGTGAGTGAGGACCAATCGAACAAAATTACCACAGACATTAACCTTGGAAACTGTTCAACGAAACC
>JBFHGY010000283.1:0-4969 GCA_041582905.1 Crocinitomicaceae bacterium
CAATGGACCCGTTGTCCGACCACGCACGCTCAGTTTACGTCCCTATACCACCACAGGTGATGCCTTTAAAGTGATTCCAGATCCTGTCAATAATCCCTACGAATATTTCTTGTTGGAATACCGAAAAAGTACCAGTACGCAGCCTCACATTCCAGATGGAGGATTGGTTGGTGAAGGACTTCTCATTATCCACATCAATGAACGATTAGGACAGCGTGGAAAACCCTGGATTCTGAGAGAAGCTCCCTTCTTCGATCCAGAATATGCCGATTTCTCCGATTTTGGTGAAGCGATGTGGCACGGAATTGCCCAACAAGATCAATTTAAGGTACTCTATCCTACACCAACAAATAACAGCTTTACACCTAGTACACAACCGAACAGCCATTTTTATGGAAATCGTCCGAGTGGATTGCAAATTACCAATATTCGCTTCACAGCTGCCGGAACCATCGCTTTTGAACTTTCGATTAACTGTGTTTCTAACATCGGCTGGACAGTCAATAACAACGATCGCGGCGTAGCAGGAAGGTTTTCTGGAAGTAGCTCTGCCGTTGGAGAAGAAATCTTTATGAGAAGTGATAATTCAGCAGCACTTATCACACAACGCGGTGGACAAGTGTTTGTCAAGTCGAGACAAAACGGATGGATCGATGGCTGGAATTTAGGCCCAGATAATCGAGAAATTGTCGGTGATTTTGATGGTGACGGACGTGATGAGATTTTCGTTCGTTCTCCTGAATGGGCAGGAATTTTCAAATACCATGGAAATCGTTTCCGAGCCGATACGGTTCAACATGATTGGATTGATGGCTGGAACTTAGGTCCCGACAATTGGGAACTCACTGCAGATTTGGATGGTGATGGAAAAGACGAAATCTACATTCGCTCTCCACGCTGGGCAGGCGTTCTAACTTATTCACGCGGTAGACTTCGGTTGAAACACATTGTTCAAGGAAGAATCGATGGATGGGCACTTGGCGAAGATAACACCGAATACATTGGAAGGTTCTCTCAAAATAGTCGTGACGAGATATTGGTCAAAAGTCCTGAGTGGCTCGGCTTAATTGTCTGGGATTCCAGAAATGATCGTTTGAGTCTGAAAAAAATTCATCACGATTGGATTGATGGGTGGAACTTAGGTCCGAATGATCAAATTTACATCGCAGACCTTGACGGTGATGGGTTGGATGAAATCTACATTCGAAGTGCGAAATGGGCAGGTGTTCTGAAATGGCAAACCAACAAATTCGTGGTCGTTTGGATGGTCGAAAACTTCATCCCTGACATCAATGATGTAGCGGACAAAAAATTGGCGCTCACAGGAGATGATCGATCATACGCTGGGAAATTTTTCGAAACCAAGGATGGAATTATCCATCGTGTAAATGGGAAATTAGCCCTGTTGATTTGGGAAAACAACCGAATGAATGTACGTTTTGGACTATCCGATCATTATTTCGGAGGGTGGAACCTCGGTCCAAACGACAAATTTATCCTCGGAGATTTCCACAAAGTGGGCATTGAAGGACATGTGTTCAATGGAACTCAAGTACTACCTCATGATCATGTGACGAACAACCTGACAGATGTCTTTGTTCACAATGGTTGGGGAACAGGTATGCTTTGTTTGAATTACGTACATACCGATTTCTCGCATGAAAACTGGAAAGGTGCTGAATGGGTTTTGAGTTGGATTCAGTCCGAAAAGCTCGTAAAAGTGTAAATCAAACCGAACAACGATCGACTCGTGTCTCTTCTGGGGCACGAGTTTTTTTGATTATTCCTCTGGTGCGAGTCGCAACACAATCCCGTCGATGTCTTCCGTAATTTGAATTTGACATCCTAAGCGACTGTTATCTTCCACGAAGAACGCTTGATCGAGCATATCGAGTTCATCGTCACTTTGCTCTGGAAGCTCCGTATCCGACTCAAGGTAGCACTGACATGTTGCACACATCGCCATTCCTCCACACTCACCTTTCACAGGGAGTTCGTAGGCTTTACACACTTCCATGATATTCATGTTCATGTCCGTTGGAGCAGTTAGCTCATGGCTCACTCCTTCTCGATCGATTATGGTAACAGTAATCTCGTTCATCTGAATAATTTGCTGTGCAAAAATACGGAAATCTCTTATAGGAAAAGTGACAGAGGTTGCACTAATTGTAAATCCTCAAACTCTGATTTCCATCCCATATGGCTTGATACATGCGTAAACCATAAACGGAATTCGACATGGGCGATCCATCGTACAATGAAAAAGTAGCATTGTTGCAGGTATCGTTGAGTTGCAAGAAGTTATTATCGTCAGGCACTAAGGGTTGATCGCAGGGCGATCCCACTGGATCGGCGGGAGAATGTCGATCGAATGCTACGAAGTCGTTGACTCCTCTTCTGTAGACAATAATACCACGAGATCCGCCATTTACATAAGCCCAACCACTTACTCCCATCAACGCAGAATAACTGGGAAGCGACATATCAATCGTAATATCGAATGGAATATTCGGTACTGGATGCTCGTTGTTTTTTGTGCATGCCGCCACCAATCCAAAGACCAGAAGAAATAAAATAAATCGTACCTTCATTGCGTTGTGTAGATATACAAATGTATGAAGTTTAAAACGTTTTTTAGTATCCTTTTATTGTTCCTGGCTGTAAATCTGTCTAGTTGCAAAAGCAGTTCCGATTCTGGATTGATGTCTCCGGAAGAGGTTACCGCGCAATTAGAAAAGGAAAATAAGAAGAAAGCAAAGGCGGCCAAAAAGCTACAAAAGGAGGCGCACAAACGCTATTGGAATGCACAAACTAAAGAGGCACGTAAATCCGTGAAACGCAATAAGCGACGTGCAAAGCGCCTAGCCAGACATCGAAAGAAAAGCGGACGAAGATAGTTGGTGCGATTTTGAGATGCTCGAATTATCTGATTTTTTGACTGACAAGTTTGCCCATTGTCCCAATTTGTGAAAGAATCACAGTATTTTCTTTACTACCTTCACTGAAATGCAAAATTCAACTAAGTACTTTTTGATGTTTACAAAGGGAATTCTAGGAATCGTTAGTTTTTTTCTTCTTTTGAGTTCTTGTCAAACAACTTCTACCGCTGTTTCAGCAAAAAGCGAACACCCGATAATTGAATTCTACGATTCTATTCCGCCTATCAATACTTCTTCATCGGAATACCACGTTTTTCCAGCCACGAAAGATGGTAAATTGGGTTGGATGAACGTACTGGGAGATTGGGTAGTACCACCAATTTACGATTCTCTGGGAAACTACTTTTTATGGGAGTATGGGATGCTCGTCCTAAAAAAAGACGAAAAATTTGGAGTTATTAACTACAACAATGAAGTAATTATTCCTTTTGAGTATGATTTTGCACCTTCGATAAATCCAAACGGAGTAATTACCATAGATCGCAGGAATGAAGATGGATATCTGGAAACAGCTTATTTCTCAAAGAAGGGTAAGCTAACCAGAGACTTTGGACGATCTATCGAATTTAGAAATGGATTTGCAGTAACCACTTCAAATGAAAAACGAATTGGTAGCTACCCCCGACACAATTCTGAATATTGGTCTGAAATTTTCACTTCCGATTTTGCACTGATCAACACGAATTTCGACACGCTGTTGCACGTTAAAAACACTCCTTTTCTTCTGGAAATAGGTTCACTAAACGACAATCGAAGATCTTTTATTCTACATCCGTACTTGGGAAGGCATGCGGATAGAGGAATCGAATATGGAATTTATGGTTATTTAGATGGAAATGGAGAAATCGCTGTTGAGCCCAAATTCAATCCTAAATTTGCCTTAAATCAAAGAAGAAACGGTTACGACTGGAATCCAGACTTCCCTTTTGTGAAAAATCGCGCTTTAGTTGAAAAAGCAGATAATTCATACTGTTTTATCGACATCAATGGTAAGGAAATCATTGTTTTAGATTCTGCTACAATCGAAGGTGATATTTCAAGTGTTTCTCACTTCAATGAATTTGGTATCGCCGCCGTATCCAGTTTTCAAAAAGACTCAAGACAAAGTAAAATTCATCTAATTGATACTATGGGAAGAATCGTATTCCAATCAAATGAAAATGATGCTTACATCGGAATGATGGGAGTTATCGAAAGGCGTACAAGTAACAGAATGATTGTAATTTCCGATCAAAAAAATGGACGTTTTGAATTTTACAGTCCAGGTTTCAAACACATTCAATCTTTTCCGAAACAAGACTCTCTGTACAATTATTTGTATTCATACGAAAATAATGGTCAATATCAAGAAGGATCATTTTTCCTCCTTCAACAAGGACGTACGTTAAGAAGCAAACACGTGCCACCAATCTTTCCTCTTTCAGAAGAGATACGAATCATCTCCAGTGAGAATAATCCAATTACTAGTTGGATTCCCTCTCAATCATCGATTCTTTCCCATCAATTCGGCGTGTTATCACACAAAGATACAAGCACCCATGCAACGACCCTGTACGATTTTGCCATGAACATATTGTTCACCGATACAACGTGTAATTTGCTCACTCACGAAACTTCCCTTATGCGCTACGGTATCTATAGATTGTATTGCCCTGATCGTAAAGAAACAATTACCATCAATTACCTAGGAACGATTCTCAGTGAACTATGCACTAACATGAAGAATGGAAGTACAATCGATGGGAAAATTGTGGATTTGTCACCTCAGCTTGACCTATATAACCACTCCTCGAACGAGCGAATTAAACTCACACAGAAACAGCTCGACTCACTTTTCAAAAACTCAGAAATGTATTCACGTATTATTAAATATTATTGATTTTTTCGACGACTGGAATACGTGAAGTCCGACCTTAAAGTGATAAGGCTCCATCATTTCAAAATCCTTCTTATCTTTCCCACATGCGAATAACTCTCTTATTTGGTTTGATAGTGATGCTTGCTTCCTGTGGCAATGAGGATGTGAATAA
>JBFHGY010000284.1:0-4966 GCA_041582905.1 Crocinitomicaceae bacterium
AGGATTTGAAGCACAAGCCATTGCCATTGAACTGGAAAAAATGGTTCCTACGCGTCCTCTAACACATGACTTATTCAAGAATTTTGCTACTACATTTAACATACAAGTAAAGGAGGTCGTTATTTACAATCTCGTAGAAGGGATTTTCTACTCTAAACTTGTCTGCGAATTCAACGGTGAGGTAACAGAAATTGATGCACGAACGTCGGATGCAATTGCGATCGGAGTTCGTTTCAAATGTCCAGTTTATACCTTCGAAAACATACTATCAAGTGCTGGAATTTTACTTGATGAGACATCCGAAATAGCGGGTGAGGCTCTATTCTCCGAGTCGGAAGAAGCAGAAGAACCTGCAGACACACTTTCTACCGTTTCGATCGAAGAACTGGAAAATCAACTCAACGAAGCTATTGCCAACGAAGACTATGAACTTGCATCGAAAATTCGGGATGAAATCAATAAGCGCAACGCTTAGCATCCTTCTATTCTGTCTGTTAACCACTACTACTTTTGCCAACGACGCCGTTGGGAAGAAATTGATGAATGGTAACCAAACCTTCATCCTATCCAAGAATCAAACATTCAAAAATACCGATTCAACCTTGACCGCTCTCCGCTCAGGAAATTGGGAGCAAAAAGGACAACAACTCATTCTATCGGGAACTATTTCGGACTCTATTCCAACCTCGGACACACTTGAAATCATTTACGAGACATCCGAACGATTATCCTTCAAAAAAGGCGAGATATACAGCACTTTCAAAACGAACAATGAAGACAAAGGAAGCATCTGGTCATCCATCTTACGCGGACTGCTCGGAATGAGCGTTCTTGTCTTAATCGGCTTCCTATTCAGTAGTGATAGAAGAAGTATCAACTGGCCACTTGTTATCAAGGGAATTCTTCTCCAATTGGTATTAGCCTTATTAATTCTAAAGGTTCCAGGAGTGGAACTTGTATTTGATTTTATTTCCAGAGCCTTCGTGAAAACGGTGAACTTTGCCCATGACGGAGCCCAATTCGTTTTTGGTGATTTCGTAACGGGAGATGTCAATCTCTACGTTAAAAACTTCGCCACTTGGATTTTACCTTCGGTTATTTTCTTCTCCGCACTGAGTAGCTTGTTGTATTACTGGGGAATCCTTCAAAAAATCGTTTGGTTCATGGCCTACATCATGAAGCGATTAATGGGACTCTCAGGAGCAGAAAGTGTTTCTGCAGCAGGTAACGTTTTCCTAGGTCAAACTGAGGCGCCTCTATTGGTTAAACCCTATTTGGGACGTATGACCAAGTCGGAAATCATGTGTTTGATGGCCGGTGGAATGGCTACGATCGCGGGAGGAGTTCTCGCTTCTTACATCGGATTTCTCGGTGGAGAAGATCACGCATCACAGGTGTATTTTGCCAAACACCTGCTTACGGCCTCTTTAATGAGTGCCCCAGCGGCCATTGTATTTGCTAAGATCATCGTTCCTGAGAAAGAGAAAATTGATGAAGATTTATCCGTTGCCAAGGATAAAATTGGAACAAACGCATTGGAAGCTATTACAAACGGAACCACAGACGGATTGAAATTGGCGGTAAACGTTGGTGCCATGTTGATCGTATTTATCTCATTGATGGCTTTTGCGAATTACCTATTGGGAAAAGTCGGTTACTACACCGGAGCCAATGATATGATTGCGAGTTGGGGGCATTACAGTTCGCTTTCATTTGAAGCCATACTTGGATATGTACTATCTCCATTTGCATGGATCATGGGCGTTCCATGGGAAGATTGCATGAGCGTTGGTCAGTTACTAGGAGAAAAAACCATCTTAAATGAATTCGTAGCCTATGCTCACTTAGGAAATCTCAAACATACAATGTCAGAGAAATCGATCTTGATGTGTACCTACGTGCTATGTGGTTTTGCCAACTTTGCGTCCATCGGAATTCAAGTTGGAGGAATTGGAGCACTCGCACCAGAAAAGAAAAGTATTTTGGCCAAATATGGCGTAAAAGCCTTGATCGCAGGAACACTCGCCTGTATGAGTACAGCTGTTATCGCTGGAATGCTCTTCTAAATCTCAATAGTCTTATTTTAAACTGATTATAAGTAGATAACCAGTCAGTAATCTATTAGAATTCATCACTCGTCGAACGATCACCTAGGTTTAACGAGTATCCTGTTGTTTTCCAACTTATTAGATTAGTAGAGAAACGAAAACACCTCCAAAATCATAAAGCGCTATTAAACAGCAATTTACCTAAACAAATACTTCCATCCCGTATCCCACAAGGAGGAGCTAACTACGAGTCAAGTCTCAGACACAGAGCACAATTCGTCCATTTCAGTATCGTCTAAAGGAAATCCAAGCTTGTCGAAAAGGGTACTTCATTCGACGAATTTTAGTTGTATCCACTTCATTCTCGCCGTAAATTAGCCCTCAAATACTACGAAACACATTTTATGAATCACTCCCTACGACGATTAATGATCGCAACTCCCCTTTTATTCGCGTCATTAATTGCCCATTCGCAAGACAACATAGAAAAGATATGGGTCACTTTTGCATCTCATGATGACGTACCTGTATTCCAGGAAGGTGAACTCTATTCAAAAAGCACATCGATTCAAGCGTTGATCGAAAATTTCTCGATCACATCTGTAGAACAAGCAGTTCCAGCATCTCAGCGAGAAGCTTTACAACGAATTTACGAAGTAAGCTGTTCTTGCGACGCCTCGGAATTGTCTCGCGAAATCAACAAAGGAGAGGCTCCCCTGCTCAATCCTGAACCCGCACCGAAATACGAATTGCTCAACGAACCCAATGACTACCTTCTCAACTTTTCTTCCGATTACGCATTGGACCTAATCAATGCAAGCGAAGCCTGGAGCTATTCAACAGGAGACCCATCGTTAGTTATCGGTATTTCCGATGGAAACTACTACGATGCTCATGAAGAATTAGAAGGAAAGATCGTTTATTTGGAACCAGGAAATTACGCGAGTAATTATTATCATGGTACAGCCGTAGCGATCACTGCTGCTGGACAAACAAATAACAACATCGGTAAAAGCTCGATAGGATACGACTGTAACTTACACCTAACTGTTACCAGCTACAACAAAATTCTTGAGATGTCTCAGGCGGGTATTCGTGTGATTAACTTGAGCTGGGCTTCAGCTTGCTTCGATTCTCCATACGTCCAAGGAGTGATAGACGAAGCGCACGATAATGGTGCTATTCTTGTTGCCGCCGCAGGAAACGGTAACACCTGCGGAGGATCCACCAACATGGTATTTCCAGCAGCTTGCAACCACGTTATCTCCGTGACGAGTATCGGAAGTCAAGACAACCACGAAAAGATACTGGGAGACCCCAACTCAACGCACCAGCACAACAGTCGTGTAGATATTTGCGCCCCTGGATACGGCGTTCCCGTTTCCATTGCACCCGGATACTACAATTATTCAAATGGAAGTTCATTCGCTGCTCCGTTCGTTTCCGGAACGATTGGACTAATGCTTTCCCTTCGTCCATGCCTTACTTTTGAGGAAGTTGAAGAGATTTTAAAACAAACAGCTGACGACGTTTATGCAGCAAATCCAGCCTACACGAATCAATTGGGAGCAGGAAGACTAAACGCAGGAAAAGCACTCGCATTAACGAAGAGCTATTGCCGTGAAATGACCGTTTCAAATACTTCTGGCACTGTTTCGGTCTCCAATCCCGGCAACTCAAGCACAAGCACGACCGATTCTTTGTATTTGTCGAGCAATCAAAGCTTCGATGTATCCTTGAATTCAACGAATCAATCCGCTTCGATTGATGAAGATGAAATAATGGAGGTTACACTCTATCCAAACCCAACAGCGAACCAATCTACATTGCGCTGGGAAAGTAAAGATGCCGTCGAATTATATTGCTACGATTCAAAAGGCACACTTGTGGAACATCAACTTATTGAACCTGATTATTCAGAAGCAACAATCCATTTAGGCGTTTCAGGCGTTTATATAGTAACAATGGTTAAAGATCAAAAGACAGTTTGGCGTGGGAGACTCGTACGGTTTTAATTATATATAGTTAGCGTTTTTATAGTTGGAATTGAGTCTCCCACTATTTTTGACCTGTTCTTACATCAGTTCAATCCCCCGTTTTGATCTCTCAAACCTCTTCCAATAAGCCATATCGCTAAGATCACTTCTTGCAAAACGAGCGGCATGGCCATTGAACCATATTCGACCGAAACAACTTCCACACATTGGAAAGCCACTAAAAAACCAGCCACCATAATAACAACGCTTCCCGCAACGCCCCACAAGGAAAGCCATTTTGGGACAAGTTTTCGTTTAAAAAGAATCGCATACATGAAAAAATTCCCTAACCCAGTTGCGACAATAACTCCCAAATGATTGGTTAAATCACGCAGGTACCTTACCACCTCACCATACAATTCGTACATTCGAAGATCAGAAGAACTCGCCTCCAGATACCTTTGACTTAAGAGCACGATGACGGGCAAAATAAGCACACCGATCAACTGGAAGGCAATTGCCATAAATCGAAATCCCAAAAAACCAACAGAAAGGGTCTTGTTATAGTTTCGAAGTGCTGCATACATAACAAGAGAGAATACGGCGTAAATGGGGACCAACAAAAATTGAAAAAACGTTCCTCTGAATACCTCGACACGATTCACATAAGCTTCAGCAAGAAACTCTTTCCCATCTACAGAGGGCACCACACTCAATGCTCCCACAACCATCCCTGCAAGAATCAATAACCCCGCACTTTTTGATATTCTTCTATTCTTTGTCATCATACGCCAAAAGTAGATCCCTCTACTCTTTCGCACATTGACTTTAGTTAAGAAATGGACCTATTCTTACTTATTCTTTTTCTTATTCGACTCAATGATTCAGGCTGAATACCTAAGTAAGTTGCCACTTGATGAAGAGGCACTCTTTGAATCAAAT
>JBFHGY010000285.1:0-4956 GCA_041582905.1 Crocinitomicaceae bacterium
GCCATGTACACAACTGTACGTAGCCAGAAGAAAATTTCGTTTAGGTAACCACGTTTTCCAACGACCATTTCATCGTAGTGGTGAGATCCTTCCGTGTACGAATCTGGATCCATCCAAACGTAGATGTGTCCGTGTGCTCCGTGTGTGAATGTTAACGTCAATAATGTCACCAACATCAAAATGATCCCTACTGGCAAGAAACCAGCCAATCCTTCGATTACACGTTTCACAGTAGCGTACCATCCTGTTTCCGTAGCATACTGTAATGCCAAGAAGAACAACGCACCCAGTCCAATCGAGAAGAAGAAGAAACTGTTAACGAGTGTATTTGACAGCAATCGTGTTAGGAAGCTTTTATCTCCTGAGTGCCAAAATAATCCGATGACCAACATTAGCAATCCTCCCGCCATTAGCGCGATGGTTAGCATTTTGGCCTTATTTGCAATTTTGAATTCCATTTCTTAGCTCTTAATTGTCGTGTCGTTATTAAATTCCTTCTGTTTCCGTTTCCTCTTCAGTGCTTTCCGTTACAGCAGGTGCAGATTTCGCAGCTACCTTTTCGATCACACTTTTCTGTCCTTCTTTTAGAACAACAGACTCCAATGCTTCTTTGTCATAATCACCGTCTTGGAACTTACGAATGTAGTGTACCAACGACCAGATTTCTTTTTTGTTCAACAGTGAAGCGTGTGACCCCATCATTCCTTTACCGTAGTAAATCGAATAGAAGATTTGTCCGTCAGACAATGTTGTTTTGTCTTTATAGTTTGGAACACCGCTGTACGCTCCACTTTCCATCATCGGTCCGTTACCATCACCTTTTTCACCGTGACAGTGCATACAGTTGTTAGCGTATAACTTCTTAGCGTTTGCTAACGTCAAATTCTTACGCGTGATCTTATCACTTTTATCCTTGGATACCTCGATCTCCATTTTCAATGGGTTCCACGTCCAAGCTGCAGCGTCATTTTCGTACGTATCTTCTTCTGGATCCGCGAAATCAAAACCAGTTAAACCATGAGTTTGACCGAAGATGAAATTCGGCTTAATGCTCCATGGCAACATAAGATTCACTTCTTCAGCGTCTGTACCGTAGTAAGGAATTGTTCCATGCGGCGGTGTTAATGCTGATTGCTCCATAGCCAAGGCTGCATCTTCTCTACCACGTACCTGACCATAATCTACATAAGGTTCGATAGCCGGTGAGCGATACATGTCCGGCATGTATTCTAATCCAGAGCTGTCTTTATCGGAAACACATGATCCAAACAAAACAACCGAAATTGCTGTTAGCATCACTCCTCCTACCAATCTGACTTTCATTTTCATTTTTCCGTGTATTACGTCAATTGACTCTACGTATCTTTTATATCTCTTTTTGATCTAGTTCGATCACTCCTGTGTCCTTCAACATTGTTTCCAATTCATTTGAAGAGAAACCTGAATTTTCAGACAAACGCAATTCCATTACGAATTTATCATCCGTAGTTCTTGGATCTGGGTTTTGCGCTGGCATTCCAGGAAGAGTTTTGTTGATGATCAAGTAAGTTACCGCCATTCCGTGCGCTGCACATAGTACCGTGAACTCAAATGTAATTGGAATGAACGCCAACATGTTCTCAAGGTATGAACCGTTTGGTTTACCACCGATGTTCATAGGCCAATCTTCAATCATGAAGTAGCGCATCCCAACGGTTGCAAGTGTCAATCCGATCAAACCATAGATAAAGGCCATGATCCCCAAACGTGTGTTCTTCACTCCAATAATCGGGTCAATTCCGTGAATTGGGAATGGAGAAAATACCTCGTTAATTTTAACTCCTTTCGATACCAACTTCTTAGCGCCATTTTTTAGCACATCGTCGTCATCGTACATTGCATAGATTACTTTATCCGCTGCCATCATCTATGAATTTGATTTGTTCATTAATTCTTTCGCTTGTCCAGCCCAATCGTCTCTCTCAGCACGACCTGGGAATGAACCTGTCAATTCGTCCAATACGTCGTACTCTTCTTTCGTCATTTTACTCACTTGCTCGTACGTAAAAATTCCGATTTCATTCAATTTCCCTTCGAGAACTGGTCCCACGCCTGAAATTGCTTTCAAGTCATCTTTCGCTTCAGCAGAACCTGCCCCCAACTTAGACATCAATGCTGATGTTTTCGCTGCTGCTTCCTCTGCTGTCAATTCTTTCTTTGCTTCTGCTTTTGGTGCTTCAACTGCTGGTTGATCATCTCCTGCTGATTCCACTTTATGTGCTACCGGGTCTGGAGCATCGTGGTGATCATCTGGTGCATTTTTGTAAGACTCTCCAGAAGACTTCAAGATTGTTTTCACCTCGTTCAATGCTAATACAGGGAAGAAACGCGCGAACAACAAGAAGAATACGAAGAACAATCCGATTGTTCCAACATACACTCCGATATCAATGTGACTTGGGAAGTGCATACTCCATGATGATGGAAGGTAATCTCTGTGAATAGATGTTACGATAATTACGTAACGCTCGAACCACATACCGATATTTACAACGATTGAGATAATGAATGTAAACAATAAACTTGTTCTCAATTTTTTGAACCACATCAACTGTGGAGAGATAACGTTACATGTCATCATCGACCAGTATGCCCACCAGTATGGTCCAGTTGCACGGTTGAAGAAGGCATATCCTTCGTACTCAACCCCTGAATACCATGAGATGAAAAGCTCGGTGATGTATGCGGTACCAACGATGGAACCTGTTACCATGATTACGATGTTCATGTACTCCACGTGTTTCGTATGGATGTACGCCTCTAGTCCCATTGCTTTACGCATAATGAGAAGCAGCGTCTGTACCATCGCGAAACCAGAGAATACCGCTCCTGCTACAAAGTAAGGAGGGAAAATCGTGGTGTGCCATCCTGGGATTACCGATGTAGCAAAGTCAAATGATACAATCGAGTGAACCGAGAATACAAGAGGTGTTGCCAATCCAGCCAAAACCAATGAAACAGTTTCAAAACGGTTCCAGTGCTTTGCGCGTCCAGACCATCCAAAAGAAAGAATAGAGTACATTTTCTTTGGAATTGGCTTTTTCGCACGGTCACGAATTGTAGCGAAATCAGGAATCAATCCAATGTACCAGAATACAAGTGATACGGAAAGATATGTCGAGATCGCGAATACGTCCCAAAGAAGTGGCGAGTTAAAGTTTACCCACAATGAACCAAATTGGTTTGGAAGAGGCAATACCCAGTATCCTAACCAAAGACGTCCCATGTGAATCAACGGGAACAATCCTGCCATAAATACGGCGAAGATTGTCATCGCCTCAGCAGATCGGTTAATCGCCATTCTCCACTTCTGACGGAAAAGCAAAAGTACGGCAGAAATCAGGGTTCCTGCGTGACCAATACCTACCCACCAAACGAAGTTGGTAATATCCCAAGCCCATCCAATGGTCTTATTCAATCCCCAAACTCCAACTCCTGTTCCAAGAAGGTAAAGGATACATCCAACACCATACAAACCAATGATGAGTGCGATGGCGAACAAAATGTACCAAGTTCTAGGAGCTTTGTCCTCGATTGGACGACATACATCCTCTGTAATGTCGTGATAAGTCTTGTGACCTAAGATGAGGGGCTCTCTAATTGCTGCTTCCTTATGCATTACAATTGTGTTTTGTTTCTATTCAATTATTCTTAATGACCGTGTCCGTGCTCAGTTTCACCATGTCCTGCAGCTTCTGCTTCATGTCCACCGTGGTGAGCTTCTTCTTCCTGTAATTTGTCCAACAACGAATTCTCTTCGTTTCTTACTTTCACCTTGAACCAAACATTTGGTTTAACACCGATTTCTTCCAAGGCTTGGTATGAACGCTGTCCATCAGCAGACTTACGGATCGCAGATTCTGAATCATTCCAGTCTCCAACGATGATTGCGTTTGTAGGACAAGCATCAGCACAAGCTGTAGAGTAATCTCCATCTTGAACTGGACGTCCATCCATTTTCGCTTCCAATTTACCTGCTTGGATACGTTGTACACAGAAAGAACATTTTTCCATAACCCCACGTGTACGAACTGTAACGTCTGGGTTCAACACCATACGACCAAGATCGTCTTGTGCTGGGTTGATTTCTGTGAATTTCTTGTATGATGGGTAGTTGAACCAGTTGAAACGACGCACTTTGTAAGGACAGTTGTTCGCACAGTAACGTGTACCGATACATCTGTTATACGTCATTTGGTTCAATCCTTCATTACTGTGTGTTGTTGCAGCCACTGGACAAACCGTCTCACATGGAGCATGGTTACAGTGGTGACACATCATTGGCATGTGAACTACCGCTGGATTCTCAGCTGGTTTTTCCGCCGCAATGTAATCGTACTCATCTGTACGTGTACCTACCGCAGCTTCCACGTCAGAAGCGAAGTAACGGTCGATACGCAACCAGTGCATCTCACGACCTCTACGTACTTCATCTTTACCAACTACTGGTACGTTATTTTCTGATTGACACGCCACTAAACATGCGCTACATCCGATACAAGATGACAAATCAACTGTCATTCCCCAACGGTGTCCGATGTTTTCAACTGGGTGTGCATCCCACAAATCGAATTCACCAACTGGTGCTTTCACGTGGTTTCCGTCTTTGTCCAACTTCGACAACATGTGTGCTGGGTTGTACGCAGACTTATCTTTTTTCTTGTAGATATCGAACGTCGTTTCACGTACAATTGAGTGACGTGCCATTGACGTTGAATGGATTTGTGTTCCTGCTACAAGGTATGTTTCTCCCTTTGGTGATACTTTCGCTCCAGAAGCGTCATATGACAGGGTTCCGTTTTCTGTTTTAACGAATGGGAAAGCGTTAGCTCCAATTGGTTTTGGGTTACCATTTTCCAATTCTACGTTTCCACCGTATTCTTTTGTTTGGTATGCAGCTGTTCCGATGTTTTCACC
>JBFHGY010000286.1:0-4955 GCA_041582905.1 Crocinitomicaceae bacterium
CCTCCGGACAATCGGTTCCCCATCGTTTTTCGGACGTGTCCTAGGCTAAACTCATTGATCAATTGTTCCAAACGCGCTTCACGCTCCGACTTCGACAGCTTCGTCATTTCCAAAATGGCCATGATGTTATCTTCGACACTCAGTTTACGAAAAACCGATACTTCTTGCGGGAGGTATCCAATTCCCATTTGAGCACGTCGATACATCGGCATATTGGTAATTTCCACCTCATCCAAATACACTTTGCCAGAATCGGGGGTTACCAAACCAACAATCATATAGAAAGATGTCGTTTTTCCTGCTCCATTCGGCCCTAAAAGCCCGACAATTTCACCTTGATTTACTTCAACCGAGATACCTTTTACGACCTTTCGACCTTTGTAAGCTTTCGCGATTTTATCTGTGTGTAATTTCATAGTTTCTCGTTCCTTAGAAATTGAGCGCGTAGCGTGCCCGAATTCCAAAATTACTCAAGTCGGTTACTTTCACTCCCGCAGGTAAATGTGTGAGTCGCCAGAAGACATCTATTCGTCCGACACTAAAAATATTTTCAATCCCAGCCGCGACTTCGACATACGGTGTATCTCCGAATTGCTTTGTAAACGCAGGAAGTAACATTTGTGTTGTGTGCTTTGGATCAATACTTCCGTATGCAAATCGCGCGGTTGTCACCAAACGCAACTTAGCTTTTCGCACCAAAGGAATACGATCAAAAAACAGACCATCCCAATGATTTTCGAGCAATCCCGTGATGTAACGATCCGAAATAAACTCGAAGAAGTTCATTTTATTGAACGCATTTGGATACAACCAGTACGATTGATTTCCTTCATGTACTTTTAAGAACGGATACGCTGTTGTTCCGAAAATATACCCAGCATTGATACCGTATTTAATCCTACCCAAGAATCCGATAGGGGCTGTATGCTCAATGAAGAGATCCAACTTTTGGTAATTGTAGTCGCTTCCTAAAACACCCTTCACACCAAAGATTCCCTGTACCGCAATAATCGGGAAACGCGATCTCACAGACGTACGATCAAACGCTCCTGCAATAAACTCTTCATCCTTCGCCCAACGATAGCGCAAGGTAATTTCACTCGTGCGCAAGCTATTGATGGTATCATACGAACTGGTTGCTTCATTGAAACGAACGTAATTCGCCTTTCCAAGTGCTACGTATTCCTTCCATTCGACGCCGCCGTACAACACAATGTCTTTCTTGACATCCTTTTCGAGCGTTATCCCCATTTTTTCAACAAAGGTCAATTTATCAAGAGGACCCGTTCGGAGTAAAGTACCGAAGGTAGAACCAACAGATGCTGCCGTAGATGACTGCCCTATTTGCTCGATGTCATAATTGTAATAAGTGCTCAGCAGCGCCCGCTTTTTCTTGGATAAATTCGCCCTAAAGGTTAATCCGTACTTTAGACGATCATCTTTAAATCCATAAGCAATACGTCCTCCAAATTCCACTTTACGACTGAAACTATTCGACGTACGAATGGCGAGTGCCGTTCTGACTCCTTCAACAGGATTGATACTAAAACAATTGTAGATATTTCCAATTTCAATTTTCTTAACAGGATAATACCCCGTAGAAACAAAATAGATCATGTTCTTTAAGAACTTGAAAAAACGTACTTCGCTCAGCGAATCAATCATTTGATCGATCCCTTCTTCCGTTTGCGAAAGCGGCTGATGTCGGACTTCTGCCCAATACTCTTCGCTGCGATTATCCGCTCCTTCCACCATCTCCACCGTATTATCGGAACGATAAAATTCGTCGGGGCGTGGTTCATTAATCACAAAATTCTTTCGGGTTGAATGTCGTCGTCCGAAAAACCCATAGACTTCCGTTTTACGCGCAATTTTAAGATCGACGATCATCTTTTCTTCGGTGAGCATCCATACTTCAGGTGCCACCATATCGAAATTATGTTCGATGTACATTCCCTGAACGTAGTTGATGTTAACTCCAGGAGAAATATCGGCCTTAAAACTTTTTACGGCGTAGGTCGTGTCATGAATCCACATTTCCCCCGTGAAGGTAATATCACCTGCTCGTTTCGGTCGAAAACGCAATTTGTAACACCACTGATTGTCAATGAAGGTTGAATCTTCGAGGTAGAACTTGTAAAAACTTCTAGCCGAATTCGATACCGGACTAATAAAACTCTTATTGAAGAACTGAATGTAATTATCGTAGATGTTAATATCGAGATACATATCTCCCATAAATTGATTGAGCTGTATATTATCCATCCCGCTGATGCGCGTCGCCTTCACGACTTCCTTTTTCTTCTTCGGACTGTTTTTAAAATAGAAATCGGAGACGTTTTCACTCAGAATAACAGGCAATACACTTTTACCATCTTCCGTAGAATCGAGGTAATCCATGACCAAATCGAGTCGACGGACGATGCCTCTTTCGGTGAATTTCTCTCCGATGTTATTCAAGTCCATTTCTACTTTATTGTAGACCTCATACTCGTAGGATTCCAGTTTCTCCTTATCATTGATCGGTTTGTTGGCAATTACCTTTTTATGCAAAATGGTAGAAGGCCACTCTCCAGAAGCCACAACAATAACCTCTTCGATGTCCGACTGTTGCACATTCAACGTGACATTGATTTCTTGTGCTTCATCTCTTTTGACAGCAACTGTTTGCTTCAAATATCCCGAAGAATAAAAAACGAGTGAATCTGTTCCGTAATAGGTATCGATCAAGTAATGACCTAGATCATCCGTAAGCGTTCCAATTTTAGAATCCTGAAAATGAACCGACACAAACGGCATGGGTTCTCCCGTAAGTCCGTCTAGCACAACACCTTCCACCTTCGTCTTCTGACCAAAGGAGAGTATCGGCACAAAAAATAGTAGAAATAGAAAGACTTGTTTCATACGGTTGCTGCGTGAATGTAACGAAGAATTTCCAATTAGAGTTGGTTCATTTCCTCTTTTTTCCGTTTCCGAATTACTCGTTTCGAAATCATAATTCCCACCTCGTAGAGAAGGACAATGGGAACACCTACAATCACCTGACTGATTAGATCAGGAGGAGTAATGAGTGCAGACAGGATAAGAATCCCAACGATTGCGTGCTTGCGGTACTTTTTAAGGTATTCAGGTGTGATGACTCCCAATTTTGTAAACAAGTACGTCACAACTGGCAGGAGAAATAGTAATCCTGAA
This sequence comes from Crocinitomicaceae bacterium, assembly GCA_041582905.1. Taxonomy (GTDB): domain Bacteria; phylum Bacteroidota; class Bacteroidia; order Flavobacteriales_D; family Crocinitomicaceae; genus UBA4466. The sequence goes on from JBFHGY010000286.1 coordinate 3,196, forward strand.
TAGAACACGGAAGAAATAACTGTCCCCATGTACGAATTGATCGTGAAATCATTCTTAATCGATTCACTGATCTGGAAGTTCCCGAAGAACTGCACACAAAGCGGAGCCACAATGAAATAACCGAATAAAATCCCGATAAAAAAGAGAATGCTCACCCAGAAAACGATTCCTTTTGCCACCCCTTTTTCATTCTGTTTCAGCCCTGGCTTTACGAAGGACCAAATTTGATAAAACAAGAAAGGAAACGACAAAACGATCCCCCCCATGATACTCATCATGATGGCGTATGAAAATTGTCCCAGGAGCTCGGTGCTTTGCATCTCGATGTTAATCGACTCTACACATACTCCGAACCACTTGCACATCAACTGAAAAGTGGGAAAGCTTGGATAGCGCATCGAAAGGAACAAATTATCCAAAATCCACTCCATAAAGAACCAGATTGCGACTGCGAACACAACAATAGCAATTGCGGACCTCACAAGGCGCCAACGAAGCTCCTCGAGGTGTTCCAAAAACGACATGTTTTTTTGATCTTCCATGAATTGCACAAAAATAGTAATAGTCCTTAGGCAATTGACAGAATTTGCTTATTTTAGATAAGCATTTCAACATATTTATATCAAATGGCAGTAATGGATTTGAAAGATTCGCTCAAAACGTATTTTGGTTTTGATAGTTTCAAGGGAAGTCAAGAAGAAATCATTCAAAATGTATTGGATGGTAAAAATACGTTTGTGATCATGCCCACTGGAGGTGGAAAATCAATGTGTTACCAACTTCCTGCCATTATTTCAGAGGGAACTGCGGTGGTAGTTTCTCCTTTGATTGCACTGATGAAAAATCAGGTTGATGCTATGCGTCATGTATCCAATGACGACTCCATTGCACACTTTTTAAACTCTTCGTTAACGAAAACGGATGCGACACGTGTACGAGAAGATATCGTTGCTGGAAAAACAAAATTGCTCTACGTAGCACCTGAATCGCTCACAAAAAAAGAGAATATTGAATTCCTAACGACGGTAAACATTTCCTTTTTTGCCATTGACGAAGCACACTGTATCTCGGAATGGGGACATGATTTCCGTCCTGAATATAGAAGACTGCGGGAAATTTTTGAGGAGATTTCAAACGTTCCGATTATTGCACTTACGGCAACGGCGACTCCAAAGGTTCAAACAGACATCCAGAAGAACCTCAACATGACGGACGCAAAAGTGTTTAAATCGTCCTTTAACAGAGAGAATCTCTACTATGAAATTTTCCCGAAAAAAGATGTTGAAAAGCAAATTATCCGCTACATCCGAACGAAAGAAGGAAAAAGTGGAATCATTTACTGTTTGAGTCGCAAGAAAGTGGAAGAATTGGCCGAATTACTAAAAGTAAATGGAGTCAATGCGCTTCCTTACCATGCTGGACTTGATGCTGCCACGCGCGCTAAACATCAAGACATGTTCCTCATGGAAGATGTAGATGTAATTGTAGCAACTATTGCCTTCGGAATGGGAATTGACAAACCAGATGTGCGCTTCGTGATTCACCATGACATTCCAAAGTCACTCGAAAGTTACTACCAAGAAACAGGTCGTGCAGGACGTGATGGTGGCGAAGGAGAGTGTGTCGCGTTCTACCGATATAAAGACATTGAAAAGCTCGAGAAATTCCTTCAAGGAAAACCTGTAGCAGAACAAGAAATCGGTCGTCAATTACTGAATGAAATTGCATCCTACGCAGAAACTTCTGTTTGCCGTCGCAAG